>QNER01000103.1 GCA_003646175.1 Candidatus Parabeggiatoa sp. nov. 1 | reverse complement strand
GCCGTATAGAAATCTTTGGCGGTTTTAGTCCGCTGCGCGGCCCAGTAAGTAATACCAAGCGTGGCCGCCACGAACAGAAAAAACATCACAATGGCGGCGATGTTTAAGGGTTGTTTTTCAACCACCCCATCAATAGCGCCGCCGGCCGCAAATACACCCGTGGCCGCCAAAATGATGGCAAACGCACCCCACAGTAGAAAAGGGAGAGTCTCCGTCGCTTCTGTCAAATTCTAGAAGCCCTTAACTCGGATTTGTCAAGAAGTGGGCCATCAAAAAAAATGAGTTAATCAATTCGAGAAACTGGCCCACAATTATTAGTACAACGGATACGCGAAATAAACGGATAATAATTCATAACAACGAAAACGGGCTTAATCATATGTCAGCGTCTTTCCGTTTGGGCTTAGAAGAAGGCCATCGGCGAAAAACGGGTTAATCAATTCGAGAAACTGGCCCACTTTTAGAATGAAAAATGAAAAATGAAAAATGAAAAATGAACCGGGTTTTTCCCTAATTAATTAGGGAGAGTTGGAGTCGTTTCTCTCAAATTCGAGAAGCCCTTAAATCGGATTTTGAAAGTGGGCCATCCCGAAAAACGAGTTAATCAATTCGATAAACTGGCCCACTTTATCGAGCCTAAGAAATCTGACTCAGATTTTGGTTGATTGCGTGAGGCGATAAATCGCCTACTACAAACGGTTTGGTAAATATCTGTTCGTCGTAGGTGATTTCTCAGCTATTTTGGTTGATTGCGATGTGTTCCAACGCCGGAGGAGCGTTGGAACGGGCCGGCATGAGACGCACTCGTCGTTTGCTACATAATATCTATCAACCATGCCACATTGCGAATGGCATTCCCTATCATCACGCGCAGGGTATGGGCTTCTGGGTGGTTGCTGTTGAGCAGTTTGTCCGCGGCTTTGAGCAGTTCTTTCAGTGCCTTGTCGTCCTGTTCTTGTTGGATGTAGGTGGCAGCCTTTTGAACCGATTTGAGGGCCAAAGCGTAGTATTTATCTTCGTCTTTTAGGGCCGTCAATTGTTCCAGTGCCTCTGGCAGGCATGGAGGCTTGATAACGTCAATTTCAAGACTGAGGCTTTCATAGTCGTCAAAGTCGGGGGCCGTGCCGGTTTGAACCTGCGCGTTGAGAGGCAGGAGAGTTGGTACCCAAGGTAGGCGCAGCCAGAATTCGAGTTCGGCCACTTGGTCGAGGTTAAGTTCAAACGGCCAAACGATGGCCCAGTCGAGTTCATCCATTTCTATCTCATCGGGTGTGATGACGTGTGTCCCTTCGGGCAAGTAGATGAGGGCTTGGCCGGCAGTGGCGAGGCCTTGGTTAGTCAGTTCTAACCGAAGCGGTATAATGCGACCGATGGTGTGATTGAGCCGTTCGGGGTGAACGGAACTCAGGGCCGTGAGCAACACGTCGGCAAAGAGGCTGTCTTGGCCGGTGGCCGTCGCTTGGGCCAGCAAGTCAAAGCCAACGTAGACGCTTTGACCTTCACCATATTCATGGAAGCTCATCGCCAGTTCGCGGTGTTGAGCACATTGCTCATGACGATCATCATCATCGTCCTCATCACGATCTTCATCGTCATCATCCTCGTCACGTTCATCCTCGTCATCGTCAGGTTCATCATCCTCGTCACGATCATCATCGTCATCGTCCTCACGATCATCATTGTCCTTCTCATCGTCACGATCCTTCGGGTTGCCACGCTCTTTCTCATCGTCATCGTCCTTCTCATTCTTCTGGCGTCGTGAACGAGAATCGTCGTTGTCTGACTGACAGTCGTTGTTGGCATCTAATTGGAACGTTCCAATGGTTAACGCGCCATTTAGTTCAGCCCGTTGGACTGGCTCGGCAAACGCCAATGGAATCGTGACGGTTTCCGATGGCTCAGTGTCGTCTGGCATGACAAGGCCTTGTGCTTTGGATAGCTTGCCTTTGTGCTTGATACCTAGTGCCTCGTCAACGTGGTTGCGTTGGTCATGGGCACCGGCGACGACGAGGCCTTCACCACGATAGACGGCCTCGCGCAGTTCTTTTTGGACTTGTTCAGCCAGCTTTTCGTGTTCCGAGAGCAGCGCGTAAACGAGGTAGCCACCGCTTCGGAGTTCACGAGTAAAAGCTTGTTCATCTGTAACTATCGTGTAACTCCATCCGTTGGCCTCTAACAACGCTTCAAGGTAGGTTTGCTGAGCGGTTTGAGTTGGAGCCGCTTTGCTACCGTGTGGCTCGTTGTCCTTCGGATGGCCGTCGTCGAGTAGGATGAGGAGTCGTCCTTGTTCTCCTGGTGTCAAGCTCAGGTCAATTTGGATGGGCGGCTTGTCCAGTTGGAAGACGGCATAGCCTAGTGTTTCCCATTGGCCCTCAATCAGTGCTTGAAGCACGCAAGCGTGAGCACCGACATCAAGTTCGCCTGTGGCGACAGTTCGTTCTAAGGCTTGACTGGAGCCAGCTTCTATATCTAAAGTGAGTTCAGTGACTTGCTCTTCGTTGTCGCTGTCGAGAGCCATAACCCGTTGGCGAATGGCTTGGGCGGTTAGAGGAAGCGTTCCGTCATTGGTCAGCGTGTCGGTGCAGACGTTAGGTTCACCTTGGTAGAGGCGCGGTACTTGTACCTGAACTTGTCCAAGTAAGGACAGTTTGAGGTTTTCTTGGACTTGGTACGGGGTGGTGTGGCTGGCAAGCACTTCGCCGTTGTGGGCCACTATGTCGCTTTGAACCGTGTAGAGTCCTTCGGCCGCTTGTTGGAAGCGGTACAACACCTGAGTCTCCCGCTGCGCCTTTGGTGCCAGATCGTCTAACGCGGCTTCTTGACGGAACACCGGCTGGTTGGCCGAATCAAACACCGTGACTTGCACAACCGCATCAGTCACCAAGGTATTAACGGTTTGGTTCTGGATGAGGTTGTTGATTTGGACGGTGTCGGTGGTGTGGTAGATTGGTTTCTCAACCGTCGTCTGCAGATTTAAGCGTACTTCTTCGTCCGCGGTGACGCTGAACGGATGAGAGGCCTGGGTGACTAATTCACCGTTGCGGTCAATGAGTCGGACATGGACTTGGTAGCCCGGTGCGGCTAAATAAGTGCCGGTGTTCCAATTCGCGTCAAGTGTCAAGGTTTCGCCACCCGCTAAGGTTCCTAACGTCGGCGTGTCGAGGATTTCTACCGTTTCGCCGTCGGCGTTTTCAATGCGAAGCTCGACTTGGAACAGGGCCGGTAATGCGCCTTGGTTGGTGATGGTGTAGTCAATCGCAACCGGGGCGTTGGGGCCATATTCTGGTGCGTCAGTGGTGACGCTGACGCGGCCGAGAAGGGTGGTTGTGCCGGCGCTGATTGAGGTGGAGACCTGGTTGTTAGTTTCGTTGCACTCTTCCAACATGTTGGAGGCATCGACAACGGCGTAAATGCCTTGATTAAAGTCAAGCAGTTCGACACCTTCCAGTTGAACGTCTTGATAGGTGCCCGGTGCTAGGTTCTCCAGTGTCACGGTGCCGAGTTCGGTGCCACCCAAGGCCGGATCGCCGGCATAGAAAGTGACCAAGAGGCTTTCCGAAGAAGCAAAGGCCCCGGCGTTGCCTATGCGAACTTGTAGGGTGACGGGTTGGCCGACTCCATTGTCGATGACGTGGAGGCGGCCGGCGGTGAGATCAGGAACAGCGGTAACCGATTGGCCCGGGGTGGTGTTTAGACGGTATGTGTTATGAACTTCCCAACTGTTTTGTTCAACAGCCGGCACCGTTCCGTCATCATTGATATTGGTAATGTGGTAGCTATGCTGGTTCCATATTTTTCGGGTTTTGACCCAACGGTTATTTTTGTCTTGGAAAACGCGAATACCGGTATTACCTGGCCATGGTGCCCACCCTTGATATTGTAACAATTGATTAGCACAAACGACAATATCAGCGTGATTATCATTGTCTACATCCACAATAACTGGAAGCTCATAGGTAGTACCACTGCTGTTGGGCGTTTCAAACACAACGTTTCCGCTACTTCCATGATATACCCGCAGATAACGTTCATCCGCATAGACGACTTCGGATTGACCATCACCATCAAAATCAAATACGGAGGAACCGGTCACATTTGAACTATAATCCCGTGTCACGGTCGTCCATAGAAGACTACCATCGGCTTTGAAAATCGCATACCGACTCGCTCCGGCTACACCAATTTCAGGTATCCCATCATCATCCAACTCCGCAATGGTGGGGGCACCACCATAGCCGCCACCCGGAATAGAAACGGGACCCCAAATAATTGAGCCTGTATGGTTTAACAAAAAGACTCTTCCTCGGGAAACGACAACAATTTCAGGATATTTATCATTATTGAAATTTCCAATGGCTACAAAACCGTCACCAACCGTATTATTTTGCCAAAGCTTTAGCCCAGTGTTCGAGTAAGTAGCTGCACCGGCAATAATTTCTGGTTTTCCATCCAAGTCAATATCTGCTACGACAGAAAGGGGACCCACCCTGCCGTTTCCAGTAAAACCACTTCCTTGCCAGAGTAAAGAGCCATCGGCATTCAAGACGGTATTACCGACAATGATTTCTGGGGCTTCATCACCGTTGATATCCGCAATTGATGTTCCTCCCCAACGCACATAATACGCTGGCATAGAACTCTGCCATTTAAATTCCCCAGTATGTTCAAAGGCAATTAATCCGCCTTTGTATTTTGGGACAATAATTTCAATTAGACCATCATGGTCAATGTCGGCCACAGCTATACTGCTTTCTGGAAGTGTCCAGTGATTTGACACAGTCCATAATTCAGAGCCATCTTTCCCACTGACCGCTCGCAAAACCCCCTTATCAGTGTAGAGATTTCTATAGGTGTGGAAAATAACACTTGGTATATCAAATTGATTGATTTTTCCGTCATCGTTAGTGTCTTCAAGTGGGGCAACAATAGGTATGCTCATCACCTGATTGTATTGGGGAAGCACTGAACTTCCAGTCCATTCCCATTTCAGCACCGGTTCAAAAGTGCCAATATCAGGCACCACTTCGCACATTTTGGCGGTAGTCCCAACATTATTTTGTTCATCACTTTCTACCACGGTTTGGGCATTATCCACCCAAACGTTGATAGGCGCATCCCGAAACGGCAATTCACCGGCTAGGGCGATATCAACTGTGGCACTTTCTTCTACGGCTAACGCATTTTCGAGAACGGCTTCTCCAAGTGTGACATCGGCCTCTTTGTCATAAATACCATTTAAATCAACATCATAAAAGGCCAGTAACGTGGTATGGCCGGAAGTTGGGGCCGTGCCGGCATTATTGATCTGAGCGGTGATTGAACCTGAAACCGCTAAGGTTTGTGGTTCCGTTTGGACGGCTGTGTTGTCCACTTCAACGAGCAAATCAGGTAGTAAGACCGTCACTTCTTCGGGCCGTAAGCGCACTTGGCCTAAATCGAGGATTTCGTTTTCGACCAGCAGAACGTCTAAGGTATAAGAAACGTAACCTTCCGTTGTAAATGAGAGTTGAGCGGTGAGGTTGTTTTCAACTTGGCCGCTGACGTCAAAGGTGCCATCAGTCTGGCTGGTTAAGCTTTGCGCGGTTTCGCCCAGTGTTGCTTCAATGTTCACGTCGGCCAGTGTCTGATTGGTGCTGGCATCCATGACAAGGCCTTTGACACCAACGGGAATGAGGTAGCCTTCTGGTGTCAAAACGATTTCGCCTAAGTCGAGTTGGGTAGAGGCCGATAAACTCAGCGGTAAGGTTTTGTTAAGATAACCGCTTAGCTGCCATTCAAGGGTGGTAGGAGCTGCCGCTAATTGGGTTAAATTGAATCGCCCGGTTGTGTCTGTCGTGGCCGTTTCAGTGCCATTGGTGACGGTGACGGCTTCGAGGGGAAGGCCGGTTTGTTTGTCAACAACAATGCCAGTCACGGCGGCGTTATCGGAAACGGTTGGTGTTGTGCCGGTGGGATAGAGTTGCGGCGAGAAAATCAGGGTGGTTTGAGTGGGGAGGGTAATGAGGCCACTCACACTGTCATAGCCGTCGTGTTCAACAACGATGTGGTGTTCTGAGCTTGACAAGTTGGGAAGATGGTAACGGCCCTCGGCATCGGTTTGGGCGGCGACTGTGCCATTAATAATGATATTCGCGCCGGCTAATGGGGCTTCGGTGTTACCATCGGTTATGATACCATCTAAGATGGCACGATCTGGTGATAAAGCCAGTGAAACCACTAAGCTTGTGCCGGCCGTCACTGTCACGCTGTTGGAGGCGGTGAGGTAGCCTTCATGCCGCGCTTGGATGAGCACTTGGCCGGGGTCGAGATTGCTGATGAGGTAGGCCCCTTGGTTATCGGTGACTGTTGCTTCACTGAGGCCGGTGGCCTCGATAGTCGCACCGGCTAAGGGTTCGCCGGTTGTCGCATCGGTGACGGTTCCTTGAAGGATTGTTGCACCTTCCTGAAAGAGGCGGATATCACCTAAGTTGACCTGTTGGCCTCGTTTAACTTGGGTTTCGGCCGTTAGGCCGGTTCCGCCCTCGGTGCTTAGTTGTATGCTGTAATTGCCGGCAGGTAGTCCACTGAACTGAAATTCGCCGGCCGAATTGGTGAGTTGGTTAGCCGTGGTAGTGCCAGTGAGTTGCACGGTGACACCAGAAAGGGCTAGGCCGGTTTGGCCGTCAATAACAACAGCCGCAATTTGGCCTAAGTCGGGATTGGGTTCCGGGGACTCGGCTATTTTCAGGGCCCGTAAGGCTAACGCGGTGCTGTAAATGTCGTTGTTCCAACTGCCGTTTTGGTTTTGGGCGGCGCGTAAGGCTTCTAGGCTGGCCGACACCTCGTCCAGGCTGGAGAGTCTGGGTAAGATGGCAATCAGGGCTAAGCCCGATTCAAAGGTTTCTTCCCAGAGGCCGTTGCTCTGGCGTTGTGCGAGTAGATACTGTTGGGCCTTGTCGAGGGCCGGTACCACGTTCAAGGTGGGAATGCTGCTCACCTTATCGCGATAATGCCAGAGTGCGTGCATGACTATGGCGGTGGTAGCAACGGAGGTTTCACGGCCATTCGAGGCCCAGCCTCCATTGTCGTGTTGTTGTTGCTTAAGAAAATCTATCGCTTTTAAGAGCTCGTGACTGCCGGTGTCGGCCAGTGCCGTCCGAGCAATGGCTTCTAGTGCCCAAGCAGTGTCTATCACGGTGCTGTGATAACCGACTAAGTCACCCAAGCCACCATTGCCGTTGAGCCGTGCTAACAGCAGATTGGACAGTTCGGTCACAGATTGGTTCGGATTGGCGGCCATATTGGCAATCAGTCTCCGTGACAGATGCTCGGTGCTTGGAAAGTCTTGGGCATTCAGGAAGTCAAGTGCGGCCGACACGTTTTGAGAGGCGGCCGTTTCGCCGAGTAGCTCAAATGTACGCAAGGTTTCGGCTGTCGCGGTGAATGGTGTTGCAATGTCGTTGGCCGTGCTGTAGTGGCCGTCGGGCTGGGCTTGCGCGGCCAGCCAGTCAATCCCAAGGTTGGCTTGGGTTGGCGGCGAGAAGCCGAAAAACGGCACTGCCATGACTGTGAGTAGGCGACTTTTAGTCAGTCGTCGCGGTTTGTTTAGCATATTTGAGTTCTCCTATTAACAATTTAGACTGATAGTACAACGGATACGCGAAATAAACGGATAAGTCAATGTTAATTTTCACCCGATTTTTTCTCAAGTAGAACTGAGAAAAGCTGAGCCATTTCAATAAGATTTCTCCTCATGTCGAAATGACAAAAGCTGAGCCATTTCAACAAGATTTCTGTTCATGTCGAAATGACAAAAGCTGAGCCATTTCAATAAGATTTCGTCTCTGTCGAAATGACAAAAGCTGAGCCATTTCAATAAGATTTCTCCTCATGTCGAAATGACAAAAGCTGAGCCATTTCAACAAGATTTGTCCTCAAGTAGAAATGACAAAAGTTGAGCCATTTCAACAAGATTTGTCATCAAGTCTCAATAACAAAAGCTGAGCCATTTCAACAATATTTGTCCTTATGTCTCAATGACAAAAGCTGAGCCATTTCAACAAGATTTGTCCTCAAGTATTGTTAAGCATATTTTAGTTCTCCTATTACATAACTTTCGGGTATCCAAAAAGGTGTTCCATTTAAATGAGAACGATTTCTTTGGAGCAAAGATTATCAGGGTTTGGTGAATCCATTTTCATTTAAATGGACGCGTTTTCAATTTACCAGAAAGTTAGGTATTAACAAGTTTGGTTGTCATCAAATTGACTCGTATTTATTACCGTTTTTAGGGGCCATGATGCCATAAGTTTTATCATTTCGCGTTATGGCCCTAATATAGTACAACGGATACGCGAAATAAACGGATAAGTCAATGTGAATTTTCACCCGATTTTTTCTCAAGTAGAACTGAGAAAAGCTGAGCCATTTCAATAAGATTTGTCCTCAAGTCGAAATGACAAAAGCTGAGCCATTTCAACCCGATTTGTCCTCAACTAGAAATGAGTTTCAGCGCCATTTGTGACGGCGCAAAGTCTAACTAGATATATGTCCAACCGACGTGCTTCGCAAGCGAACGGAAACCGACGCGCTGTTATTCGGTTGTGTTTGAGGTGTCAGCGGCTACTTGATTGGCGGTGTCGGTGTCGGTGAGAGTCACGCTCAGTAGGTTGCCTACCGAATCGTAAGAATAAGAAATGGTTTGTCCGGTCGGGTAATTGACTTGAATCAGTCGGTTGAGATCATCGTAGATGTAGTCAATCGCATGACTGGTTGGCGCGATCATTAAACCGGCCGTTAACACAAGCGGTTTTAGAACCAAACTAAATCGGATCATGTTGGTTTTCCTTTTTGATGGTGGAATGATAATCGTGTTAAGTACATTTTGGCGTAATCGTTAACTTATTGTTTTTTAAACATCAGCCTCAGACTCATAACGAGTTTGTTGGCCTAATACCTTGATTTTGCTCATCAAATGACCGTTGCCATCCGAACGGCGCCGCGTGACATTACTGTTAGCGTCGGTGAAACTCAACCGGTTACGGCTATGTCAGACTGGCACGGTGGGCTAATGGATTGGTTACTGACTCAAGCAGATTCACTGCCTCTGAACGGAATGGCTTTAGCGAGCGCATTCGTTACCGAGCGTGTGGTGGTTATAAGTTTTTGTCCAATCAGTCCTAGCCCGTGAACAGAGTCTGTTTGGTGCCATCGGCTTTTCACCTGGACTTGGCTAAGGGCCGGTTGGGCGTTTATCACATATTGGGTTTGGTTGATTCCAATACACTCAAGTTTCGACGTTGTACTGGTAAATAGTCAAGCCCGCTTGGATTAGGCGATTGATTGCGTGAGAGGTGGGTTTAACTCAAAGACTCAAGTTCGCTACAGCAAAACCCACCCTACACCCATCCTACGCTCGCTTACTTCCCCAAATGTCATCCGTATAAGGGTACATGATTTTTGATAATTTTTTTCTCTCCCTACCCGTAAATAGAATACAAAACGTCGGACGATCTTCTAAAAACCGCTCTATCGCTTTATTTTCTCTGTCAGCCACTTGAGGTTCTTCTAGTCTTAGCCCTATTGTTGAGAGAAGAGATTTTAAAGAAGCTTCACTTATTCCCAAAAATTGATCGTAATCGGTCAAATTGAGTGATTGCGGTCGTTTCAAATCCTCCCTAAAAGACAACACAAAGTCAGCGAGTTTATCCGCTTCAAAAGATAACAGTAGAGGGCCATACACCCAACCTAATGCATTATCTCGCCTAAAATATTCTCGTGTGGTGGTCCATTGTTCTGGCGTTCCTAATCGCTTTTCAACTTCCCAACGCTCCGTGCCAATAACTAGCCCATCCAAACCGCATGAACGTATAAATTCTAATACTGTTGTGTTTATTCCATCACCGGCTTTTTTTGACCGCATTTCTTGTCTATCAGAATCAAGCTGAACACTTCTCCCATCGACAGAAGTTTTGATGAGATGCTTTAAAAAAGATTGATCACCTAATTTCTCCGACTGAAAAATTTCATAAAAAGCACCATCCGATAACCTATAAAAGCTAACCCGAGACTTGTCAGACTTCATAAGCCCTTTAAACCAACCGGTCAATCTGATGTAATCAAAGGTAATTCCTAAAAAACCAAAAAAAAACCTGTCACTCAACTTCAATAGGTTCTTCTCTTTCTGTTCGGCTATCCACCATTCTCCTTCCCCAATCGTCATTAACCACTCAATCGCTTTCTCGCATAAAGACAGATCAATTTCAGCCAAATTGAGAGTAATTATGCCAAAATAATCCTCCCAACTGTCCTCCATATCCATACAAACTCTCCTTTAATTTTAAAAACCACGCTCGCCTCTAGCATAATTAATCTCGTTGAGTCTATTAGATATATTAGAGTTGTCCGAAAATCCCGGTTTGGTGAATTTAACGAGTTGTTTTTATTAGTTAAACCGTTATTGACTCCAAGTCGATTTGAAATAACAACTCATAAAATCTTGACAAGACTTTTGCAAGAGGCTCCATTATTAATCATTTTTTAAAGAGATAGTATCCGTTTGGGTACCATCACTACCTAGTCTGTCAGGCTCGGCGACGAAATCACACACCCCTAAATCTCCTCATGAGACTTGTCACGGGTTAGGGCAATCGCATGAAGTCGTTTTATAAAACAGTCACTTAGCTTTAGGCCGGTCGGGCCAAATAGAAAGTGATTGATTTTAGGTATGTGGTTTGAAGGCACGGATTGAGACCACTCACTCGATCACATTCTGTGCCAGCCAACCTCTCGCCTCGGCCGGCGACTAAATCTGACGCTCGACGTATCCGGTGTTACCGTTTGATTTAACAACATTGTTCATGCGATTGCCCGGTACCACGGTTTGATTACCTTTGACATCCCTTGACATATTGGCTAGGTGTCTGTTGGTCAATTTGAGTCGAACCTAATTCATTCTTACCACCTATCAGTTTTAAAATCTTAAACGGAAGAATACTAAAGCCCACTGAGTTTCGCAAAAAGACCGAAAACTCGCTCTGTGTGACTTACGTGAACTGAAGTGTTGAAACGATTTTTAAAAACTCAACCTCGATCACACGAAAAGCCCACTGATTTTTAAAAACTCAACCTCGATCACACGAAAAGCCCACTGAGTTTCACATTTTTAAAAACTGATACTCAAGAATTTATTTTTGGTGAAATGTGATTTTTATCTGGCACAGCGAATGACTTCGTTTCGGCATTGTACTGGTAAATAAATAGTAAAGCCCGCTTGGATTAGGCGATTGATTGCGTGACTCAAAGAGGTGGGTTTCGCTATATATAGCGGAACCCACCCGACACTAACCCATCCGACGCTCGCTATAAGCCTTTCCTACACGGGTTACGCTCGCTTACTTCCCCAAGTGTCATCCGCATAAGGGTACATGATTTTTGATAATTTTTTTCTATCCCTACCCGTAAACAGAATACGAAACGTCGGACGATCTTCTAAAAACCGCTCTATCGCCTTATTTGGTCTGCCAGCCATTTGAGGTTTTTTGAGTCTTAGCCCTATTGTTGAGAGAAGAGATTTTAAAGAAGCCTCACTCATTCCCAAAAATTGCTCATAATCGGTCAAATTGAGCGATTGCGGTCGTCTAAAATCCTCCCTAAAATACAACACAAACTCAGTGAGTTTATCCGCTTCAAAAGATAACAGTAGAGGACCATACACCCAAGTTAAGGCATTATCTCGCCTAAAATATTCTCGTGTGGTGGTCCATTGTTCTGGCGTTCCTAATCGTTTTTCAACTTCCCAACGCTCCGTGCCAATAACGAGTCCATCCAAACCGCATGAACGTATAAATTCTAATACCGTTGTGCTTATTCCATCACCGGCTTTTTTTGACCGCATTTCTTGACGTTCAGAATCAAGCTGAACACTTCTCCCATCGACAGAAGTTTTGATGAGATGTTTTAAAAAAGATTGATCACCTAATTTCTCCGACTGAAAAATTTCATAAAAAGCACCCTTCGGTAACCTATAAAAGCTAACCCGAGACTTGTCAGACTTCATCTGCCCATTAAACCAACCTTCTAATCTGATGCAATCAAAGGTGATTCCTAAAAAACAAAAAAAAGACCTGTCACTACTAAACTTCAACAAGTTCTTCTCTTTCTGTTCGGCTATCCACCATCCTCCTTCCCCAATCGTAATTAACCACTCAATCACTTTTTCGCATAAATCTTGATCAATTTCAGCCAAATTGAGAGTAATTATGCCTAAATAATCGTCAACAATATCCTCTATATCCATACATACTCTCCTTTAATTAATTTTTAAAACCACTCTCGCCTCTTGCATAATTAATCTAGTTGAGTTTATTAAATAAAATAGATTTAATCTAACAACTCAGAATTATTAATCATTTTTTTAATAGATCGTATCCGTTTGGGTACCATCGCTACCTAGTACATCGGTTCGTCAATTCCTCCCTTCATGATTCGTAAACCTTTGAGGTAGGGCGCGTCAAGGGGGGAATAACTTGTCAACCGGTGTACTAGTCTTTCAAAACCGGCGACGAAATCACACCCCCCTAAATCTCCTCCTGAGACTTGTCACAGGTTAGGGCAATCGCATGAAGTCGTTTTATCAAACAGTCACTTAGCTTTAGGCCGGTCAGGCCAAATAGAAAGTAAGTGATTGAGTTTAGATATGTGGTTTGAAGGCACGGATTGGGACCACTCACTCGGTCATATTCTGTGCCAGCCAACCTCTGGCCTCGGCCTGCGACTCAATCTGACGTTCAACGTATCCGGTGTTACCGTTTGATTTAACAACATTGTTCATGCGATTGCCTGCTACCACGGTTTGATTACCTTTGACATCCCTTGACATATTGGCTAGGTGTCTATTGGTCAATTTGAGTCGAACCTAATTCATCTTTACCACCTATCAGTTTGATAAACGTAAACGGAAGAATACTAAAGCCCACTTTTCGCTCGCCAAAATACCAAAAAATCGCTCTGTGTGAGTCTGTGCGACTGACGTGAACTGTTGAAACGAGTTTTAAAAACTCAACCTCGAGCACACGAAAAGCCCACGGTTTAAAAACTGATAGGTACTAAGCTAATTCACCCTCAAGAATTGATTTTTGGTGAAATGTGATTTTTATCTGGCACAGCGAATGACTTCGTTTCGGCATTGTACTGGTAAATAGTCAAGCCCGCTTTTATAGGCGATTGATTGCGTGACTCAAAGAGGTGGGTTTCGCTATAGCGAAACCCACCCGACACTAACCCATCCGACGCTCGCTATAAGCCTTTCCTACACACACGGGTTACGCTCGCTTACTTCCCCAAATGTCATCCGTATAAGGGTACATGATTTTTGATAATTTTTTTCTCTCCCTACCCGTAAATAG
>QNER01000102.1 GCA_003646175.1 Candidatus Parabeggiatoa sp. nov. 1 | reverse complement strand
TGATACTATCGTATCGCCAAAAAAGCGATAGCATCACGACTTGAACTTAAAAAAAACGCCTATAAAATAGGTTTTTTTTGAGTGATACTATCGCCAAAAAAGCGATAGCATCACGACTTGAACTTAAAAAAAACGCCTATAAAATAGGTTTTTTTTGAGTGATACTATCGCCAAAAAAGCGATAGCATCACGACTTGAACACTTTTTTGTCCTGTACAAAAATTTCATACCGAAGGGGGCTTTAAAACTTAGCCCCAACGGGGCATATTATTAAAGCCAGGGGCAACCCAACGCAAAAAACGTGAACATCGAGTAATGGCTATAGTTTCAGCCACTTACTTAATACGGATAACTGATAACTGATAACTGATAACTGAATGGGGAGTTAGCCAAAGAATTTCCAGTCTTCTACATAGTTGCCAACAATAAACTTGGGATACCCCGGTGAGGCACGATACTCTACCATATCATAGCGGATATACTCATCCCCTTTAAAAAAATAAGTCTTTCCGTCATCTAAAGCAATTGCCGCATCAATTCTCTCAAAGGTAATGCCTGACCATCTCTCACTAATCAACTGTGGATAACCGGAATCAACCGGTTTTTCTGCGCCTAGCGTGCAGCGAATATATTTATTTCCCTTGAAAAAATAAACCGTGTTGCTCCAAACGAATGCCGCATCAATCCTCTCAAAGGTTACCCCCGGCCACCCTTGGGAAAGAAGTTTTGGATAACCGTCATCAATGTCCCCGGTATTGGCATCCAAGCGAAGATACCTATTATTTTTGAAGAAAAAAAGCTTCCGGCTCAAATCTTCCCCAGTCAATGAACTCACCCCATGTCCCTTGAATGCCGCATCAATCTTCTCAAATCCATCTACTTTTGACAATGAAGGCCAGATGTCACTAATTGGCTTCGGCTTCTTAGTTTCACCTTTTTCGATATCGTAGCAAGTGTATTTGTCGGCTCGAAGAAAATAAACTTTTCTGTCGTACTTGAGTATCGACGATATCGGCGTAAAAGTGGTGGCCGCTTTGTAGGCCTCCAAAAGGGCCTGTGCTTTCTTCCTATTAGGTAGGATGGTCCAAATACCAACGGCTTCCATCTCTATCACTTTAGGATTTTTCTTAACCGTTGCCAACCACTCGTTGTAACTGGTTTCATCAAGTGAACTCAGCGCACCTAGCTTGGATTGCTCGCCACCTTGCCCTGACACCGTGCATTCAGAATTCTGCTGTAATTTCTCCTTACTCTCTTGCTGAGTATTTTCTTGACTGCCACTGGCAATCATGTTGCTGGCACTAATGCCTCTTCGGATTTCTTCTTTGCTCATCTGAGCCGACTTGGCAACGGTAAAAGTCAGCATAGCCTTCCCACCAACCCATGCCCTTCTAATGTAATGAGTGCCGTACCGTTCAAAGAATTTCTCATATTCTTCCCGATACTTATGTTCAAATGGCGTTGGGATATCAAGGTTGAATTTCTCTTTATCCACGAATTCAACCACGTTAGGAATATAAAGCGTCCAAAAAGGGATAAAAGAAGTTCTCACTGCGTAAAAACTTTCGGCTGACGATCGCAATTGGCTGGTTTGGCTGGCTTGAACATCAACACTGAAAACTTCAGTGCTGGCAGCAACATTGGTATCTACGTTAAAACGTTTATCAAAGTGTTCCCATGATTCTTCAATGATAATCTGATTGGTGGCTTGGTTTGCTGGCATGGGCGGGCTTTCGTTCACTTCATACCCATCAGGAACCCAATAGGTTTGCCCCGTTTCGAGGGAATGAGAAGTTGAACACGGATTCTGTTTAAAAAGAGTTGGGCCGCACGGTTTCCGTTTAAAAATAATTTCTTTTATTTCGTAAGCTTGATGAGGCCTTAAATTAAGGCCACGGCCTACTAATTCCAATCCTATAATAGGAGGGAATTCTTCCTTAGTTTTAGCCATTTTTTAAGTGGTCTCTTTGTTAGAAACCTTCAAGGTTTTGGAAACCTTGAAGGTTTTGCCCTGGGTTTGTAACTGGGGTGAGGCTAAAGGTTGATTTTCATGCTTTTTGTCATTTCGACGTTAGGAACATACGATGCCCCGTTGTGTGACACAAACCAAAGATGAAACTCATCAAATTTGATGAATGGTGAATGGTGAATGATGAATGATGAATGATGAATAATTTTTATCGCTTTTTAGAAAAACCTTTGGGCTAAAAAGGTCTATAATTCTTTGAATTCAAATACAATCAATTTGAAGAAATTTATCTGAAATCTGAGAAATTAAATTTCGGGTGTCAAATCGACGGTTCACCATTCTACTTAAAAATCAATGAATTAAAATAATCCCGAACATCCATTACCTTGGTATATATTTTCAGGTATTTCGATCTCAGCTTAAATCTCAGATTGGCGAGGAACCAAATACCTGTTTAATTTTGCCAAAGTACTTATCAGAAAAACTATAATCAGTTGAATTTGTTATATTATCAAAAAGAAGTTCCAACACGTCTCTCAAACGATAGACTGTTGATTTTAAACAGTTTTAAACAATTTAAAAAAAGATGAAAAAAAAGCTTGACAGAAGATTTTCTATGGTGTAATCTGCAAACACTTGCATAATGTTGTGAAATAAATGAACGTAACTCACTTGAAATAAAAATAATAATAATAATTGCTTTTCATCAATAAAAACGGTTGAATTTTTATTTTTAGAATAGTTCCTGTCCAAAAATGACTTTCAACTATCTGTGAGACGTTTCTAAATAATTAATCACAAACAGCATCTTTGATACTCGATGTTCAAGTTTTTTGTGTTGGGTTGTGTTGCCCCTATTAACCATTAACCAGCCGCAAAGCCCCTGGCTCTATTAATATCGCCCCTTCAGGGCTTGTTATTGGGTTTGTTCGCCCTTCAGTGCCATTTTATTAGAGCCAGTGTAACTACCTGGTACTTTTGACTTCAAAAGCACAGAGGGAGGTTAGGAATTTTCAAACCCGAAAATTCCCATTAGCCTCCCTTTTTTGACCTCTGGGGAAAAGATCACTCAAATTAAATAGTTGTAAGACTCATTCACAAGTTTTTGATGTTGAGTGAGCGTTTAGATATGCAATTCATTGATTTTTCAGTAATTTTTTTAGATAAATTATCACCTTAGGTGCCATTTTATGAGAGCCAGTGTAACTACCTGGTTAATTTAATAGGAGCAACACAGCCCAAAGCAAAAGACTTGAGCATCACTTTCTAAGGAAAAGAAACTCGGTTTTTTCACTAAAACCGAGTTTCAAAGCTCAGCTTGTTCCGGAAATCCATAAACCATCTTGAGAACAGAGCTGGAGGAATGCAGTATGTTAAAAGAAATATCGCTTTTTAGCAACCCTCGCCAGAAGTTATTGCAAAATGGCGCTCAGAAGTTAACCGATGCGGAACTGTTAGCGGTTTTATTAGGTAATGGCTACCAAGGTAAAACCGCATTGGACTTGGCTCAAGAAACATTGGAGGCGTTTGAGAATTTTCCAGATTTATGGAAAGCGGGACGCAAGCGATTTTGTGCTGCTGTCAAAGGGTTAGGGGACAGTCATTACGCAAAATTACAAGCTTGTGCTGAGATAACTCGACGTGGTTTACACCAACCTTTTCAATCCCATCGCGTTTTGTTGTCAAATGCGAGGTTAAAAAACCAGTCTTTTTTAATCTCAACACTGAGTGGGCAAGATGAGGAAGTGTTCGCGGGCTTATTTTTGGATCACAAACAACAAATCGTCGCTTTTGAAAAACTGTTTGTTGGTAGGGTAGACGACATGGCGGTTGAGCCAGATGACGAGTTTTTGGATGAGATGCTTGGTTCGATTTTACGACATCAAGCCCCAGCCTTAATTTTTGCCCACTACTGTCCCAATAAAGATGCTAACTTGAAGCCGACTGATCATTTGATAAACCAATGGCTTACCCAAACGTTCAGTTTACTTGGAGGGCAGATGTTGGATTATCTAGTCATTGGTAATGAGAGTTACTTTTCTTTTAGTAACATTTAACCTCAAATCATTGGTTTTTGGAGAAATTGATGGTGGATTAGCAATGTGGCTAATCCACCTCACCCCGCTCAACACTTATTCGTTTCAGGCGAACTTTGTACTTAATATTATCAGGAGTACATTTCTATTTTCCCGCTTAATTGTTATCATTCGTTTCAGGCGAACTTTGTACGAAAATATAATGGGCATGTAGGGGCAATCCTTTGTGGTTGTCCTTGGTATATTATTAATTGGGGGTTGCCTAAAATCTCAAACCTAATCAAATCAAGGCTATGAAAGTTTTTGAGCGATTTTCAAAATTGCAGTTAGAAACCGTAAAGCGTTTTGGAAACGCTTTACGGTTTTGCCCTAATATTTTTGAACGTCTATATGGTGTTTTTGACGCGATTTTCAAAATCGAGGCAAAATCTCAAACCTAATAAAATCAAGGTATGGTGTTTTTGACGCAGCCTGGGGCTTTGCGGCAGGTGCAGGTGTTTATGATTTAAAACCTTTGTCTTTGCGCATTAAAATGGGTTCCCAGGGCGTTGCCCTGGGCTTTAATAAAGCGCCCTTTCAGGGCTGAGTAGTTACATAAAATCAAGGCTATGGTGTTTTTGAGCGATTTTCAAAATTGGGCTAAAATTTCAAACCTAATCAAATCAAGGCTATGAAAGTTTTTGAGCGATTTTCTTTCATCGGGGTAAAATCTTAAATCTAATCAAATCAAAGCGGGGCGCATTCCCATTTTAATGGTTAAGTACAACTAATTACGTGGATAAACGAATTATTATAATGTGAATTAAGAGTTAAAAATCTTGAACCTATAGACGTTCAGAAAAATATTTAGGGCAAAACCGTAAAGCTTGAAAAAACGCTTTACGGTTTCATTCTTAAATTATTTATCGATCAAACTATAATAAAGATAACCGTTTAGAAAATACATACGCTGTCGTACCCTTCGTCAATTATTTTAATAGCTTGATTTTAAATTGGTTTTCCAACCCTTAATTCTACTGAGCAAGGGAACCAATTTGACTTTTTGATAAACCCAAATAATAAAATAACTATTTGAATTAAATTAAAAACAGCATTTTTTCTCTGTGTTCCTCTGTGGAAACGAAGTGCCCTCTGTGTGTATCGCGTTTATACTAGAATTAGATATTTTCATTGATTGATAATCCCTAAACTGACTTACCTTTCGTGGCAATGTCTCGAACGAATCCCATTCAGGTTTGAGAAATAATCAAAGATTTTATGTCTTATTCGTTTAGGATCTAAATTCGTTGTACTCAGGACAGAAAAGATTAATATGAATAATAACCCTTTTTTTGGGAATGCGCCCATCAAAGATCTTTAGTTTTTGACGCGATTTTCTTTCATCGGGGTAAAATTTCAAATCTAATAAAATCAAAGCGTTGGTGTTTTTGACGCGATTTTCTGTAGTCGAGTGGTTGCCCTTAGCTTTTTCATGAGGGCAACCATAAAGGATTGCCCCTACATGGCGCGATGTAGGGGCAATCTCTTGTGGTTGCCCTTTACCATAAAACTTATGCTTCAGTACTTACTCTGTGAACTCTGTGTTAAAATAGATATGAATGGGGATGTCAAAGGATTTGTGAATAGAACCTTACCACCTATCCGTTTTTTTTCAACACAGAGGCACTTCGTTCCCCGGAGTTTCACAGAGAAAAAGAAATTTTAGACTTTGTGTAACTCTGTGGTACTCTGTGAACTCTGTGTTAAAAAAAAAAGTTTGCGCTTTATTCCACCACCACTTGAGGCCCATTATAAATAATATAATTGATCCGGTTTCTTTTCCGAGACGTGACAAAATACAAACGCAACCGATAACCCCCCGGTGCGATGGTGACTTGTCTATTATTGATGGATTGGGGTTCGGCCGCGAGTACGCCTTTGTCAGATAGCCAAAAGCCATATTTCACCGGCGCGGATTGTTGCGATACGGCTATTGTTGCCAAAGCAAGATTGTCCCCTGGTTTGACTTTAAGTGGTAGGGGTTGTTGGAACAACGCTTGGGTTGATGCAAAGTTTTGCGTGAGTTTCACAATATTTCCTTTAACTGCGCCACCAACACCAAGGTGAGTGTATTCTTTACGAAGTATATTCTCACGATGTCCGGGGCTATTCATCCAGCCTGCCACTGCCAATTCGGCGAGTTTTTTGGCATCGCTGACATCATATCCTTGTCCTTCCCAAAGATTTTCTCCAGCCGCACCAATCAGTTGACGATGTATGATAGCAATTCTGTCAAAAGGCGTTCGGCCTTCGGGACTGACATGATCAAAGAAATCCCGATCTAGCATATCAACACTATGGGCACGGGCTGCTGTTTGTAGCATAGCATCATGTTGTAGTGTGGTAAGCCTTCTTTTGTGACGCTCTGCATTAGTCAATGTGAGGACTTGTCGCTCCACTTCATCTAAGAAACTGATACCATTTGGAGGATTTGCCGTATTTTTTTGGAGCACTACGGCGTAATTGAGCATAGCATCAGTCGCGGTAGGATTGGTGGGCAGTATTGGCGGTTTAGAATCTTGCGGCCGTTTTGAGAATTGCTCGGTGGACGATATCTGGGGTTTACCGAGACTGGCAAAGATTGGGTTACCGATTAGTATTGCATTGAGAATGAATACTTCAAGAATGACGAGAAGGATGATAGGACGCATTGGAATTTTTCTCTTCAGTTAGCTCGCTTTAAATAGGAGTCCAAACTTTAGTTTGGGTATCCAGCCAAACTAAAGTTTGGACTCTTCAAAATTCAGGACGACTAAATACTCAAACCGACTACCTATTACTTGCAGAATCACCAACAAGCAATCTATCTTCCGCCGGTAAATGGGCATACCAAAGCAAAGCCCATTCATGGGGTGCAATCGCACTACGATTTAACATCCCAGTGCGTAAATCTGTCAGTACGCCGCCCTTACCATCCTCATCTTCGGGGAGCACGTAGCTACGAATAATGTGTAACGCCTTGCTGGCTGCAATAGCTTCAGCACTCAATGGATTCAGGCTGACTTGAATGGGTAGCGCGTTTCCGCCTTTGAGATGGAATAAATGAATTCCCGGTTCGCCGCGTAACAGCGTTTGTAAACGAGGCCCTTTGATTTGTAGATGACGATAGCCTTGCTCCGTTGAAGGTAGGCGCGTGCTTTCTATCCCAAGATGGGTGAGTGCTACTTCATAAGCCTGTAGTAAATAATTTAATTCCTTTTCACCACTGCCGTGTACCCGTGAATGCAGCGTTAATTTCAACTCTTCATGCTGGTTTAATTCCAAGCCCCGACCAAAAAAACCTAAAAATGTAATCTTCATCAATAAATTCAACCAATTACTGTTGTATTCTCGAATCAGTTTAGGCGCTAATACATACATTTCTTCCAAATAATCACGAATATCTTGATGAGCGTAAAACTCCGTATTACTCACATAGTGTTCCCCAGACCAACCAAACTGAAAATGGTTTTGTTGCGCGGCTGTGGTGAAACGAATTTCATCTGGATCACGCGCTGTTTCCATGGCCCAGAAAATGTCATCCAATTCTTCCTTTATTTCAAAAACCTCTTCCTGCATCGTTAACAACAACCGTACTTTGTCAGTCGTTGCGCTCATCTCGGTACGGTTGCCCTCCGCATCCCGTAAGACATAAAGCTGCTCTCGCAACTCAGAGACAACGTCGATAAGACGATTGACACCTTCATGAGTCATTGATTGTTGAAGCTGCGTTATTGCGCTTTTTTCCGGTGACACCGGGATCAAAGCGGTAACGCGAGGCTGTAACCGCTCGTTTTCCCAAACAATATCCAAAAGAATCGGTTGCGTCGCATTGAGATTCACCAACTGCGTTGCCGCTAATGCCGTCAAGTCGCGTTCAATAGCGCGTTTAATGGCGCGTCCGCCCAAGACAGCATCAAATCCCCGTTGCGCGACTTCTACTAACGCTGGTTCAGAAATATTGAGAATAGTCGTCCGTCGCACAAAACCATCTCGTTGTAATAAATCGTCCAGTTGTAGGCGAGTGATGGCAACGGCATCTTGCAACGCTAAGGATTTGAACACCACCAAGCGATCAAGGCGATTCAAAAACTCTGGGCGAAAAAAGTCTTCAACAGCGGCGCGATAGCTAGTCGCTTGATTTTTCCCGTCTCTTTCGGCAAAACCAACATGGTGGCTGGCTTGATCCGCCCCTAAATTTGATGTCAAAATAATGATGGTATTGGTAAAATCGGTGGTGCGCCCCAACGCATCGGTGAGCCGTCCTTCACCTAGCACTTGCAACAGCAAATCATGTATTGCCGGGTGGGCTTTTTCGATTTCATCTAACAGCAACACACAAAAAGGCCGATGACGGACTTGTGTCGTCAACAACCCCTCGGGACGCGCCCAAGTCCCAATTAACCGTCCCACATCGAACTCGGTGACAAACTCATTCATGTCCAGCCGGATGAGTTGCGATTCATCGGTGAATAAATAACGGATTAATACTTTAGCAGCCTGTGTTTTACCTACGCCAGTGGGGCCTATAAAAAGCAAAGTTGCCATAGGCTTTTTAGGGTTTTGTAACCCAGCCTTGACCGTTTGTATCACATTGACTAGACAATTCACGGCTTCTGGTTGCCCAATCAATTGCGCTTCGAGGATCTGTTGAACCTCTTCTTTTCGTAATGTTTTTTGGCGATTAAGTAAATCAAGGCTTATATGGCTAATTTCGCTAATCGCTGTTTCAACTTCTGGGATGCCAACCAGCTTATGACGATGTTTAGCGGCAAGCCGCTCAAGGAAACCCACCACATTACCGGGCATCGCCGCCCCTCGCAGCAAAGAATGGGTCAACGCAAACACACGCCCTATGGCTTCCTGAGTTATTTCGCATTCATGCAGTTGTTCCAAACGCGCCCGTTCCTTAAGCGCAATACGGGCAGTGTCGGCGACGCTGGGTTCAGCAACGCGAAATACTTGACATAAATCGGCAAAACGGCGATCCATTTCCAACACCACATTCCATTCTTCAGGACTGGCTTCAGCAACGAAGGTAAGTGCCCGTTGCTCCAGATAAGGCTTTAGCACATCGCTGAGTGTCAACGAATTTTGGGCACTTTTACCGATACGAAATAAGGCCACCAAGTTATCGACAAATAAACGCGGGCGGCTATTGACTGAACGTTTTTGGTTGCCCTTGATGACATACTCTAAAATAGATTCAAACCGCCGTTGCCACATGCCTACAATGCTCATGCCGGCAATCACACGATTCGGGTCAATCTGCCAAATCGTTGCGGTCTGAGACTTAGGCTTGCCTTCTTGTTCTTGAAGATAACGATAAAAAGTTTCTTGCAGCAATGTGGTGCGCCCACAACCGGGGGGCCCCACAATAACCACCGCCGTATTCAAAGGCCCAAAAATGAGTTTGCCAAGTCTGGTCACAAAAACGTCACGCAACACCGCTCGCCGTAGCTGGTTGGGATAATCATCGTGCCAATTGGAACCAACGCGTGCCAGTTCGGTGGCACCGGAGAAATTTTGTTGTTGTCCAGCTAACGAAGCAAACCATCCATCTATTTGTTGTTCAAACGGAAATTTGGCCCGTTTGACACTTAGCTGCATTGAGATTGTGGTCAAAAATTCTCCGCCGTAGGCGTAATAGTTATTGGGCGAAAATCCATTAGGCTCTGTTTTACGTTGTTCCTGCAATCGTTCGTGTACAAGATTGATGAGTTGTTCAGTAAACGTGCCGTGTTTAAAAATATCGTCACTGAGAATAGCGAAAAAATTGTCAAGCGTTGGCAAACAGACAAATTGATGACCTTTCAAGGAAAAACGTACTACAGCAAAATTGCCGAAAACCATGTAATGCCCAAGGGCAAAGCAAAGTTTTTTGAGTTCAAACGTGAGTTTGGGGTTAAAGGCAAACCATAATAATTCGTCGATTGTCTCCCGTTCCATTTCAAAGTCTCGAAACAGCCTGCGTACATCTTTGGTAAGTAAATCCATCGCCTCTCGAAAGCGTTTGGCGGTACGCGACGGGCTGCTTAAAAACAAGGGACGCAAGTGGTAGCCTTCTTTGGACGGGGTGACTAGGACTGGAAATTCTAGGGAAACTGTGGGCATGGGAACAAGGAAAAAATCAATAACCCCACATACACGGGGAATGGTAATAAAAAAAGTGGCGTGCAATACGCACCTTGCACGCCTTTATTTACCCCACAGATGCGGGAAAACGGTGATTAACGTAAATAAGTCTTAAAAAAATAACCCGACGCACGTCGGGAACGGTTGATAGCGAATGACGGCCTCGCTGATCGTAGGCGCAGTTCGGTTCGGTTCATCCGCGCGCGTCGCGGGGAACAGTTGGGGGGTAATACGCCAGAAATAATTAGAACCGGTTCATCCGCGCGCGTCGCGGGGAACAGATTGTAGGAAGATGTCAAAAATGTGGCTATCGCGGTTCATCCGCGCGCGTCGCGGGGAACAGACTTATACCATTTTTGAATTTTACATGTATGTTAAAACGGATACTATCCCATCGAGGTATAGCATCCGTAAAATGTCTGAATTGTTACCACAGTTTATCCCACACCGGCAGGGAATAAATGAATTAGATACGAACTTTACCTTGACAATATAATATTTATTAATTATCAGGAGTACAAGGCGAACCTTGTACGGAACCGGGCGTGATGATAAAGGAGTACAAGGCGAACCTGGTACGAAACCGGGCGTGAACCTGGTACGAAAAAACAGCGTGATCATTGAAGTTACTTATACTTTTAAAATGATTATCAAGCTTTAACGCCGGTTGAAACGAACACGCCCTGATTTACCCAATCCACCACTAATTTAATTCCATTAATTTCAATATGTTGTAATAGAAACTCGGCAAGCTTTGCGACAACTAATCGTTCAATGGTACGTTGTAACGGACGCGCCCCATATTCTGGATCAAAACCGGCTTGTGCGAGATGTTCAATTAAGGTTGGGGTAAATGTCAAACTTAAACCACGTTCTTGAAAGCCCTCTCGTTTAGTCAGCAATTGTAGCTCTTTGCGAGTAATATTAGTGACCGTTGCCGCGTCAAGTGCTTTAAAAGTAACGACTTGATCGATACGGTTAAAGAACTCCGGGCGGAAAAAATTACGCACCGCACTACTGATTTCGTTATCGTCGGTTTTGTTGACGAAACTAATGCGTTTGCTTTGACGTGCGCCGAGATTGCTCGTCATAATCAAAATCACATTGCGAAAATCCGTTATGCGCCCATTACCATCTACCAAGATGCCTTCGTCCATAACATTTAGCAGCACATCAAAAAAAAGGGGATGTGCTTTTTCGATTTCATCCAACAAAACGACACTGAAAGGGCGTTCCCGAATTTCACGAATCAATTTACCGGGTTTATCACCAGTGCCCAACAGACGATCGATTTGCACCGGATGTTGAAATTCGCTCATGTCTAAACGAATCAGCGGATTTAACGTTTGCCCTTGCCCAAAGAAATAATCGGCCAGCGCACGAGTACAGGCGGTTTTACCCACCCCAGTTGGGCCGGCAAATAATAAGGTGGCAATCGGTTTATTTGGATCATTCAAGCCTGCTTTGAAAACCGTTACCACGCCACAAACATGCTCAATCGCTTGTGACTGTCCAATGATACGCTCAGCAAAATAGTTGTGTAGGACGGTTGTGTCTAACAGCGTGTCATCACGCAATAAAAAAGGGGGCAATCCGGTTTTTTGGACAAACTGTGTCAGTACTTTTTCATTGTCAATCAAGGTGGTGTTTTGTGCCTGCACTTCATTAACACAACTGGTGAGAAATTGAATGACTTTGCCCGGAAATGCTTCATAGCGTATATAACGATCTAATAAACGATAGGCTAAATTCAAGGCTGATTCTTCTATTGTTATATTTAGCTGTTTTTGTACATAATTTGTAAAATGCGCCATCACTTTAAAGTTTTGTTTTTTAGAGAGTTTAGGAATAGAGATGGCATGAAAATGGGCTGCAAAACCGGGTAGCCGCTGGCGCACACGTTCCCACTCTTGTTGCGTTAATTCACTGACTATTTGTAAACTACCTTGACGCAGATTAGGCAACATAAACGCGGCAATGGAATCCTCCTGTCCATCACCACCTACCGTTAATAAATGCACAAAATCGTTTATCCACAAAATATCGCCAGTGCGCTGCAATTCCTCCATCAACTCTTCACAGGCTTCTTGCCATTCGCCTAAATAACGCGCCCCGGCAATCATACGTTGGGGGGTGGTACGCCAGAAATAATTGGAGCCTTCTGGCTGTTCTTTGGTGAGCGCAAAAAGCTTACGGGCAGCATCTAATAAAATCACAGTTTTGCCAATACCTTGCTCACCAATAAGTACCACACTGGCTTGTTCTTCTAGCAGTTTGTCAACCAACGTTTCTACCAACTCGCTACGTTCCCATGCAGTTTCCGGGGCAATTCCGCTACTTTTCGTTTTACGAGGAAATTTATCGGCGACTTGTTGCAAGGTTTTTGTTTCTTCCCGCTGTCGCTCCTCTCTTTGCGCCCGACGCACTTCCCGTTTTTTGATACGAACCGTCACTTCTTCTAGCCATGGCTCGCTCAACATCAGATAACGGTGCAAGGCTTCGGGGGTCATATTATTAAAATAATCACGGGCAAAGTATTCAATCAACGGCCGTAATTGTTCCTGTTTATAAAAATAAAAATGCTGATCGAGTAGGGGCAAATAGCACTCAGAATAACCATGCTCGGTTGTGCCAGAAACTGCGGCCACTGGAATATTCAAAGTAGGTGTTGGAAAAACGCCACTTTCCTCTTTATAAGCGGGACGAACACTGACATTTATTTTTTTCAGCCGAGCATCCGGCATGGAATCAGAAAGAAAATAATTTTGAGCATACTCGCGTTGCAAATGTTCGGCGAGATGGGCTTGTAATTTATGTAACTGGGCACCCACCAATTCATATTCCGTGCCTACCAAATGGGCACAGACGGTATCTTTAGTGAGTTGCCAGCAAAGTAGAGGGTAGCGATAGAGTTCCATAAGGGTAATGGGTAATGGGTAATGGGTAATATGATAATGGGTAATGGGTAATGGGTAATATATATGAAAAACCTTCAAGGTTTTGAAAACCTTGAAGGTTTGGGCGAGCAAATCCTGGCCATGGAAAGGGACGATTTGGGTGTAACATGGTGAGTTTCCTGAAAAAAAACTCACATATATAGGGAAACCGTAGTCCGGATGCTATCCCTTGCTTCTGGATAGTATCCGTTTTTAAAAAATTCCCACATCGGCATAGGAACAAAACGATAGTATCTAAGTACTGAAGCACAAATAAACAGATATTTTAGCGCAAAGGGCTTACGCTGCGGATTGCCCCTACATGGCATTGCGTAGGGGCAATCCCCCGCGCAAGCCCCATTTCAAAATACACGAAAATTTATGCTTCAGTACTT
>QNER01000101.1 GCA_003646175.1 Candidatus Parabeggiatoa sp. nov. 1 | reverse complement strand
GTAGTTATGTTTGAGTGATTTTACGAATGCTATCTCTTTGAGTTTTTAATCCTTTTCACAACCAATCTTTGTCGTTATGATTTTTAAATCCGCATCGATTAAATAATCCTTGTAGTTATGTTTTAGTGATTTTACGAATGCTATCCCTTTGAGTTTTTAATCCTTTTCGCAACCAATCTTTGTCGTTATGATTTTTAAATCCGCATCGATTAAATAATCCTTGTAGTTATGTTTTAGTGATTTTACGAATGCTATCTCTTTGAGTTTTTAATCCTTTTCACAACCAATCTTTGTCGTTATGGTTTTTTTAATCCTTTCTTATAACCAATCCTTATCGACTTAAAAAAAATGTTTACGATTCCAACCCACGGTGTCACCAAAAACGCAGCCGGTTTATCCACCGCCCAACAACGCTTGCTTGATGACGATGCACCCATTCGTGTCTGCGGTGCGCCAACCGGATCAGGCAAAACGTTTGCGTTCATAAAAGCGGCGAGCGACGGAAAAAGTATCTTTTTTGTCGTACCTACTCAAGCCCTCGCTGAAGATATCCGCAAACATGCTGAGGAAAAATCCATACTGGCTTATAAATGGGATGCCAATGAAACCCAGAAAGCCTTGGAAAACAATGAAATACCTTGGGCAACTCGCCAAACGCAGGTGGAAGAAGTTGCCAACCAAGGGGGAATGATTATCACCACGCTTGAAGCTTTAGCGCATTTAACGGTGGGTTTGCCTCGATATCAGCATGTCAGTCTGACTGTGATAGATGTGTTAAATGGCTTTCATCACTTGGTATTTGATGAAGCACATACCTTGGGTACTCGCGCTTTTGGCTTGATTCACTTATGGAGTGTGATGATTGCGGCGAGACATTGGAAAGGAGAACCAACGCTGAAGTTGACGTTTTTATCAGCGACACACAGTCATTTAATGGCTGAATTGTTGGGCAAAAATTTTTTACTGCCAAAGAGTGTGCGCCGTTTTGATGAAAAACTTTCTGAAAACCTTCAAGGTTTCCAAAACCTTGAAGGTTTGGCACCACTCTATCGCCCAATCCATGGCGACGTAGAAGTCCATATTCATGACAATAACAATTTGCTAGAAGTTGTTCGCGCCGAGGGCAAAAACTTACTCAAGACTGACAGCCGTTTATTGTTAGTGTACGACAGTCTTAAACAAGCCCTTCTGGATAAACGCGAATTATATGCTTTTTTTGAAAGCCGCGGTGTATCCACTGAGCAAATCGTTATGATCACTGGACAAGATCGTAATCAACCCCAAAAGCATCATCGTGTCATTATTGGCACGGCAGCCATTGAAATCGGTGTTAACTTTGAGATAGAGGCAGCTATTATCGATCCGGCGATGGATGCGGCCGCGCTATTGCAACGAATTGGGCGAGTAGCGCGTGGCGAACACTCTGGCGTGGTGCATATTTGCAAGTCCTCTCAACAAGGTACGCCCTCTCATGTTCTCAAGCTCACCCCATTATCGGGGCAACAACCCATAGAAAAACTTCGCCAACTGTTGGCACCGCTACGCAAAATCAATGGTTGGCGGGCCCGAAATTTGGGTAGCGCTTATTGGTCAATGTTATCAGGGGCTTACCGGCCGCGTTTTCGCCCACAATCTGCTTTGCTACGACATATCACTGAGATATTTGAGGAACTGGATGTCGCACAAAAAATGCCGATGGTTTCTCAGTTAAATGAATTACACAAGATTGCTAACGATGAAGATCCAGATTGGCGAGGCAAACATGAATTTGAACGCTGGTTAAAAGCCATTGATCGTGAATTGCAAGACGTGCGCGGTTTTTCACCAACGATTGAAGTGCAATTTAAGGACAAGCCTTTTTTAATCTCCTACAACAGAGATTGGGTGGCGAGATATCTTCGGGCACCGGATCATTATGTGGCGGGTGTGTATGTGTATGAGAATAATCGTGAAGACTGTTTCCGTGAGAGCGGTAAAGCTAAGCCATTGGCATTGAAATTTTTTTCGCCCATTGGCTCAGTGCCGGTAACGGGCATCTACAACTTACAATCGGCCTTTAAACCATACTGTCATAAAATTAAAACCGGGTGTGAAAAAGAACCCAGTTTGTCACAGGCTTATGATTTCATTAAAAAGACGGGCTTATTGGCAATAAGCGATAGCAAAGAAGAGCTGTTGTTGGAATCGGCATTATTGTAAATGAGTCTAGCGGA
Organism: Candidatus Parabeggiatoa sp. nov. 1; assembly: GCA_003646175.1. GTDB lineage: Bacteria > Pseudomonadota > Gammaproteobacteria > Beggiatoales > Beggiatoaceae > Parabeggiatoa. Next base: position 11,308 of record QNER01000101.1, on the reverse strand, counting down.
TGAGTACAGCGGATGAGTACAGTGGATGAGTACAGTGGATGAGTACAGTGGATGAGTACAGTGGATGAGTACAGCGAATTTACGAAATAAACGAATTGGAAATGCTGAAGTCAATGCTAATGGCACGCACAATAGGAATTAAGTTCCAGGGGCGTTGCCACGGGCGTAGATAATACGCCCCGTTGGGGCTAGGTTTTAAAGCACCAAAGGTGCGAAATTAATATAGCCAGGGGCAACGCCCCTGGCTATCGTGCTATTAAAGTCAATGCCCCGTCATGATAATTCGTTTATTTCGCCAATTCGCTGTACTCATTGGCTGTACTGATGGGTTATAATCCGTACCATCCGGAAAGAAGCTGTACTATAGTTTAGTTGTACTGATTTCGACGACGTAACAGTTTTTATTGAGCAAAAACTTTCGCTACGAACTGATAACTGAAATGGAGGAACCATGATTAATGGTATTAGGCAAAAAACCACCGTCGCAAAAGGGGGGAAAATTGAAGTTCTGTCACCAGAGTTGCCAATCGGCGCAACCGTAGAAGTCATTATACTGATAGAACCCTCCCCGCCAGAAACCAAAACTGAACGCTGGTTACGTTTATCGGCAGATGATAAACAGTTAGAACCAGCACGAAAAGAATTTGCTGCGGGACAATGGCTAGAACTTGAGGATGATGACGATTTGGAGGTTTTGTTGACAAAATGAGCAATAAATTGATTAGGCGGTTTATGCCAGTGGCGATTGAAGACTTAAAACATTGGCAGCTTTTATCTGACAAAAAATACCAGCGAATCAAAACAATAATAGAACAGCTCCGCGAAAATCCTAAAGTCAGCATTGGTAAACCCGAACCATTAAAGGGTGACAAAACGGGTTTGTGGTCATGTCGAATTGACCAGAAACATCGGCTGGTTTATAGCTTTGATGAAGATTATCTTTATATTTGGCGGGCGCGTTATCACTATGTTGATATACCTGATCAATTATCAAGCAATGACGCAATAGATATGGATGATGAAGATTAGCGTTACAAAATAACGTTGTAAATAACTTCATACAACAGATGCTATCCTTTCGAGGGATAGTATCCGTTTTTGCTATTTGTGAAATGAGTAAAAATACCGAACGCCTATGACTCATGGATTATAATCCGTACTATCCGGAAAGAAGCTGTACTACATACCAACTCAATAAGAGAGAAGCCTAATTAATAATGGAAACAATGAAATTCATTGCCCTAGTGGGTATATTGATAGCAATGATAGCGGTGGTTGCAGAAGTGGCGACACCTGAAATCAGATGTAAGTTGGGTTTGGATAAATGTGTGGAAGAGCCAGACTCGCAACGGGCGCAACAATTGGAATTAGAACAGCAACGCGCTGAGTTAGAAAGAGAAAAGTCCCGTTTAAGAGAAGAAGCGAGACAGATTGAACAGGCCAGACTCAGAGCCGAACAACAAGCAAAACAGATTGAACTGGCAATACTCAGAGCCGAACAAGAAGCGAGACGGGCAGCTGAACAGGCGAGATTAAAAGCTTCATATCGCTACGCTGATAACGGCAATGGCACTGTGACTGATAACAAAACGGCACTGATATGGCTGAAAAACGCCAATTGCTTTGGCCGACAGAATTGGAAAACAGCCATGCAAAAAGCTGCCAATCTGGCGAGTGGACGATGTGGGCTTCGGGATGGTTCAACGCGGGGGATGTGGCGTTTACCGACCAAAGAAGAGTGGGAAGCGATGATTGATGATAAATATGTTAAGAAAGATTGGAGTCAGCCCGCGCTTTCTAATGCTGCCGGTACAGGCCCTTGGCAGGAAGGCGATGCGTTCTCGGGTGTGCAGGCGTACTTATATTGGTCGTCTGCCAGCTACGCGGGCGACACGTCCTACGCCTGGGACGTGTCCCTCCATTACGGCGATGTGTACAGCTACGACAAGACTAACACGAGGTACGTGTGGCCGGTGCGAGGCGGAGATTGATACATTTTTAGCCTTTGATTATTTGAGTGATTTGGGGGTGCAGGGGGGCACCCCCTGCTCGATTTTTTTTTGGCATTTTTTGGCTATTTTTTATCAAACAGGAATTTAAAACACATATTTTTAACATGGATAAACGCAATATTGGACCAGAAATATTAGAAAGTATCCGCGCCATCAAGCGTGGCGAATGTAAAAGCTACACGATGGAATTACCCGATCCTAAGGCCACTCGTGAACGATTGAATTTAGGGCACTCCGCTTTTGCGGCATTATTTGGTATCAGCGCAAGTACATTGGAAGATTGGGAAGAGAGACAACATAAGCCATCAGGTGCGGCTATCTCATTATTGTTAGTCGCTGCCAAACGTCCCGATGTGTTGTTGGATGTGCTTAAAGAGGCGCCTATCGGATAAAACTGAAGGGGGTTGACACAGCTAATATGCCCTTTAAAAATAAACTGGTTGTTAACCCGTTGTGAAATCAAACATTTACTACCATAACTACAAGGATTGCTTATAAGAAAGGATTTGCTTATGAAAGGATTTATCACCATAATAAATTGGATTATCACTTTTGATTTTAATCATAAGATTTCATAATGATTCAAATCACAATCCTATTCGTGATTGAAAAATGCCTTCTTATAAATCCTTTCTTATAAGCAATCCTTGTAGTTCTAGCTTAGAATTTACTACCATAACTACAAGGATTGCTTATAAGAAAGGATTTGCTTATGAAAGGATTTACCACCATAATGAATTGGATTATCATTTTTGATTTTAATCATAATATTTCATAATGATTCAAATCACAATACTATTCGTGATTGAAAAATACCTTCTTATAAATCCTTTCTTATAAGCAATCCTTGTAGTTCTAGCTTAGAATTTGAGTGACAAACCCAGAAACTGGCACAATCCAATCCTTTTTTATAAGCAATCCTTGTAGTTCTAGCGAACAGTAAATGCCATCAAACTGATAACTGATAACTGATAACTGAAAAATATGCAAAACACCCCATTATCCTCAATGACATTACAGTCATTAGACAATATCCGCCAACGTTTATTGGATATCTCCAAACGTAACCAACTGCTGAGTTATAAGGAGAAAGCGCGAACAGTGCATATCGTCGATACGCTGCCCGAGACTATTTTTAATAAATTAGTGCTGGAAGGTAAAAGCATGACTTTTGTGGCGCAACCTCAATACCATGTGGCACGGGCAAGTACACCAATTATCGATTTCTATGATGAAACCTTGCCACCGCCCGATTCAGCCTCAATCAAGGAAAACGCCAAAAATGAGATGCTGTTGCAAACTGCTCATGATGAAGAGGTGTTAGAGCAGCGGTGCAAAAAATTGGCGCGAGAAGCCCGCAATGCGTTAGAAGAAACCGGCAGCAATTTATTGTATTTGGCTGCGGGTTTTTTGGAGTGGTATGAAGACAAAAATGCGACGGTTCCACTCAAAGCACCGTTAATGCTTATCCCGGTTAAATTAGAACGGGTGCTTTTACCGCGCTCTCCAATCTATAATTATGTCCTGTCATACCGTGATCAGGACATTGAAACCAATATGTCCTTGGCAGAAAAATTAGCCAATGATTTCAATTTAGCGTTACCGGCCTTTTCTGATGAAATTCCGCCAACAACTTATTTGGAAGCAGTGGCTAAGGTGGCTCAAGTAATGCCTCGCTGGCAGGTGGTGCCTGATATTCGTTTGGACTTTTTCAGTTTTACTAAGTTATTGATGTACAAGGACTTAAACAATGAAAATTGGCCTGAACACGCGAAACTGACTGATAATGCGAATCTAAAACAAATTCTGGGTACAACGGATTTGGACGTAACTGATACTATCGCGAAAAGCGATAGCATCAGTATTCAGTCTGACGCAACCGATGCGGCTGCGAAAAGCAATAGCATCAGTATTCACCCGGACGTAACTGATACTATCGCGAAAAGCGATAGCATCAGTATTCAGTCGGATGCAACTGATACTATCGCTCAAAGCGATAGCATCAGTATCGTTCAAAGCGATAGCATCAGTCGTACATTGAGTGATGACTTGATAGACACTAACCCGCTGGCTGATAAAACGCCGTTGATTCTTGATGCGGATAGTTCCCAACAAGTGGTTATTATGGAGGCCTTATGGAAACAAGCCAACCTTGTCGTTGAAGGGCCGCCGGGAACAGGCAAATCGCAGACAATTACTAATTTAATTGCCGCTACGCTTTATCAAGGCAAATCAGTGTTATTTGTCGCAGAGAAAAAAGCGGCCTTGGATGTGGTGAGATCACGGTTGGATAACGTCGGGTTGGGGGAATTTTGCCTAGAGCTGCATAGCCACAAAACCCAAAAAAGCGAAGTCCATGCTGATCTGAACAGACGGTTTAATAAAGAATTTCAAGATGTTACCGAATTGGAACGCGACATTCAGGAGTTGACTGCCCAAAAACAACAATTGCTCGCCTATTCCAATCTCATCAATACTATCGTCGGCCCTAATAATGATAGAATTTATGAAGTTTTTTGGGTGGTGGAAAGGTTACGCGGCGAACTTGCTGGTGAAAAACCACACTTTGAGGTTCAAGATGCGTTGCAAATGAGCAGCAATGACTTGAACCAGAAAATGAGTAAGTTAACAGAATTGGGCGGCCAGTATGAAAGCGTCTCTGAGGAGGCAATACAACACTGGCAAGGTTTTAAACCCACCAATATTTGGCCGGGGGATGAAGAAGTGATTCGGCCTACTTTATCAATGCTGTTCTTGGAAACACAAGCTTACGAGGCCTATCTGGATGTTTTAATTGAAGAAACGCAAATTCCGCTCACAAAAGATTTAACCACGTTGCAATCACTCACCAAAATTGACGCTGCCCAACTCACGCAGGTGCCAGTGCCTTTTGACACGTCGGCGGCCGTCCAATTATTGGAGCCGTGGGCGAGAGAGCAGCTCCAGCAATTTCAAGCGGAGCAAACGGAATATCGGCAACTGTTAAACCAATCCATCAAGTTCTTGGGATATGGTAAATATTCAAACAAATTACTGCAACAACTGGCTAACACGACGGGTCAGTTGGAAAAATTATCTTTTGGTAATCATTCGCCCGATGAACTGATGTTTCTGATTGAGAGCATTGATAAACTGGATGATGAAGTCCAATCCTTATTAAACAACCCGGCATCCGTTGCCGAGTTTCTCAAGTTTTTGCAATTGAGAGAATTAGCCGAACAAGCCCCCCAAGACTTGGTACTCAACAAGCATCCGGAACATGCTCTTGAAGCAACCCCTATTGTGTTTCAGAATGTGCGTCACCTTTTTTCTGAATTGACAGTGCAGTGGACGGTGCAAAAAAAGGATTTCCTGCTCAGCAAGTTACCAAACTCAGAAAAAATTGCTATTTTGGCTGATGAACTCCGCAAACATCAGGGTAAGTTGTTGGCTTTTTTGTCAGCTGATTACCGGCGTGCTAAAAAGACTGTCCAAAATTTCCTTGCCACTTCAAAACCGAATACGCGGAACCTGATTAAACGGTTAGAAGCACTGGCTGCCCTTAAGCGTCAAACTGAGCTGGAAACCCAACGAGAGCAATCTCAGCGTTTGTTTGGTCCGCTATTTGTGGGCCTTGAAACCGATTGGGCGCGTCTTGAGCGACACATTGTATGGGCCCAACGATTGGGGAAAGTGCTAGGTATGCCAGAAGAAGCCAAAATGTTATTGGCAACGCAAGCCGAACCACGCAGCTATATTTTGAAAACCACTGCTGTCCTGTATGAACAATGGCTGAGAGTCACTAAAGCGGCGGAACAGTTACACGTCCCCATTACCCATCATTTAGGGGTCAATAAATTTGTCAAACAATTATTAGAACGTCGTAACTTTGTCGAGCAGTTAGCTTCTGGGTTGCAGCGACAATTACCTCACCTCACCGATAAACATGTTTTATCCATCTACAGTGCGGTGCAAAGTTTACTGAGAGCTTGGCATCTCCGCAATGATGCTATTCAAAATCAACTGCTTATCAAATTATTTGGTAAAACTTACCAAGGCATTGAAACCAATGTGACAGCCCTCTGTGCCATTGCTGATTGGATAAATCATTTACAAACCACCAGCAACCTGCCGCCACCGCTACTGCATTGGCTCGTCAGCAACGAGCCCACCGCGAGATTGCCAATCTGTATCGTCTTGTTAAACAAAAATCAACGGTACTTGGATCTCTATACGGGATTCTGTCAAAAAATGGCAACATTTGGTCAACTTAATACCCAGCAATGGTTTCATTGTGGCGATAAACCATGCACATTAGCGCATATTGCCAAAACAGCGAGTACTTGCCAAGCGTCGGTTAATTCTTTGGGAACGTTAGCGACTTTTTACGTGTTAAAACAAGAAGCTGATAAAATGGGGCTTAATGTGATTACCGAGGCCATCACCAGCCGACAGATTCAGTCCAAACAGGCGGCCTTACATTTTCAATACGCTGTCTATCAAAGTATGGCACGGGGACTGATACGCCAATATGCCGCCCTTGCCACTTTCACACGCAGCGGCTATGAAAATATCCGCCAGCGTTTTGCTGAATTGGATAAACAATTGCAGAAAGCGACTCGTCAACGAATCGCCTATCAAATTCAAGAACGGCCTATCCCCCAAGGCAACGGCACTGGCAAAGTGAGTACATTCACGGAAAAATGCCTGATTGAACATGAACTCAACAAAAGGCGGCAACATCTTCCTATTCGCCAATTAGTCAGACGAGCAACTGGGGCCCTACGCGCGTTAAAACCGTGTTTTATGATGAGTCCGTTATCCGTAGCCCAATATTTACCGCCTGGGCAGGTAGAATTTGACTTATTAATCATGGATGAAGCCTCACAAGTGCGGCCAGAAGACGCTTTAGGGGCGATTGCGCGCAGCAAACAAATTGTGATTGTGGGCGATCCCAAACAATTGCCACCTACCCAATTTTTTGAACGGCTAGTCAATGAAGAAGAGGAAACCACGGCCTTAGATGGACAAGAGTCGATTTTGGATATTTGCCTTAGCACTTATCAAAAAGGCCGGCTCCGCTGGCATTATCGCTCCGAACATGAAAGTTTGATTGCGTTTTCCAATCATCATTTCTATGATGATGAACTCATTGTCTTTCCTGCGTCACAAGCCAAACATCGTGGCTGTGGTGTCCATTTGAACTATGTGGAAAAGGCCACTTACCTCAAAGGCTGCAATCAAAAAGAGGCCGAGGCTATTGTCGTTGCGGTGGAGGCCCATTTTAAAAACCACCCGGCGTTAAGTCTTGGTATTGCGACTTTTAATCTTAAGCAACAAGAATTGATTAATGACGTATTGGAGAAACGCTGTCAACAAGATACTTGGCTAGAAGAACAGTTGAAGGCCACCGAAAACACCACCGAACCGTTTTTTATCAAGAACTTGGAAAATGTCCAAGGAGACGAGCGCGATGTCATTTTTGTGTCCACCACTTACGGCCCAGACCCCATAACTGGCAGGGTATTTCAACGCTTTGGCCCGATTTCAGGAAAAATGGGCTGGCGACGGCTAAATGTCATCTTCACTCGCGCCAAAAAACGGTTGGAATTGTTTACCTCCATGCGTTCCAGCGACATCCAGCTAAAAAGTCATGCCAAAGGTGGGGTGCAGATACTCAAAACCTATTTGGAATATGCCGAAACGGGGCTGCTACCGGACACGAGCAATCTAATTGGCAAAGAAGGCGACAGCGATTTTGAAATCGCTGTTTCTAAAATCCTGCAAGAACACGGTTACAAAACCGTGCCCCAAGTGGGTGTCGCTGGATTTCGGATTGACATTGCTGTCTGCCACCCTGAAAGAGCCGGCGAATACATTGTCGGTATTGAATATGACGGCACGAACTATCACTCTGCAAAATCGGTCAGAGATCGAGATCGACTTCGCCAAGAAATTCTCGAAAGCAAAGGCTGGAAAATACATCGGATTTGGTCAAGCGATTGGTATAAAAACCGAGACGCAGAGATTGAACGTCTTTTAAAAGCCCTCACTGTTGTCAAAGAGGAACACCAGGCCGAAGAAATTGTGCCAGGCTAAAATGATAAATCCAGATGCTATCCCTTCCTGTTTTGGGATAGTATCTGTTGTTTCGTTAACTATCCAGATGCTATCCCTTCGGTTTTGGGATAGTATCTGTTGTGTAAGTGAACAATCCAGATGCTATCCCTTCGGTTTTTGGATAGTATCTGTTGTTTCAGAATCCTGGAGAGCAAAACCGCACATGACAGAATCATCAAACTCAGAACCCTCAACCTCGTCACGAACGTTATGGCATCAAATGCTGGGACGAGTATTGCAAGAATTGCTTCCCCCAGTCGGTATCTCGGTTCATGTTGGCTTTCCGGTGATGAGCGAGTCACCGGAAGTTGATATTTTATTATTGAGGCGGGAAAACGAAGACTGGACTTTGGCGCAGCTTTCCCGTTTACCCGATGGTGTTAGAGAAAGTCGAGCCCATCACATCATTTTGGAATTCAAATACACCGAATCCATTAATGAGATGGCCTTTCAACAGGCTTTGGGGTATGAACACCTTTATATTAATGCTCAAAAAGTGACTAATGATGCCGTACAAACCTTGGAGCGATGTGCCAAACAAACGCAACCTTCGAGGCTCAAAAAATGGGGCTATGTTAGGACTAAACACCAGGGTGTGTACCAAAGTCACTACCCGTTATTGGATCAGATAACGTTGCTGTCTTTAAATGAGTTATCTGACGAACCGCACAATGCTTGGGTGAAATGTTTGGACAAAAGTTTGGCCGAAAAGAAAAAGGCGTTTAATCTGGTTAGGCATTCTCTTAAAAACGTGAGTGTTCAACTGGAATGGTTAGTCGTGGTTTTATGGCAATTGTTTTTCTTGAAAGAAGGAGGAGATGAGATGGCATTTGAACTGACACATGAACAGCTTGAAGAGACTGGAAAAATATGGGGAGATTGGTTTCTGCGCAATTTACCCGTCGAAGAAATTATCCGTCATGTCGGGCGCAAAGAGATTTTGGCCCAATTCAAGCCCGAAGACATTTTGGCCCAATTCAACCCGAAACAACGGTTAGCTGGGCTTAAAGCAACTGACATTTTAGCCCAATTTAACCCGGCTGACAGGTTAGCTGGGCTTAAACCATCTGACAGGTTAGCTGGGCTATCACCACAAGAAATTGAAGGTTACCTCAAAAAGCTCAAACAAGAGAACAATAGCAAATAGCAAAAGTCTCGGCAACGAGGATTGGTTTGAAGCTCCCAAAAAGAAGGAATAGCATCCGTTTTCCGCAATATATTTAAAACCACGGATACTATCCCCAAAAGAAGGGATAGCATCCGTTTTAGTTCCCCAAAAGAAGGGATAGCATCCGTTTTCCGCAATATATTTAAAACCACGGATACTATCCCCAAAAGAAGGGATAGCATCCGTTTTAGTTCCCAAAAAGAAGGAATAGCATCCGTTTTCCGCAATATATTTAAAACCACGGATACTATCCCCAAAAGAAGGGATAGCATCCGTTTTAGTTCCCAAAAAGAAGGGATAGCATCCGTTTCATAGTATCTGTTGTTTCGTTAAGGTTTTTTAAATGAACTTAGTACCCCCTGAATATTTGGATAAATATAAAGTTTCTCAATCGTTTGACCGCGTAGCGCCCACTTATGAGCAATGGGCGATTCTGCAAAAAACGGTTGGGGATGAACTGTTTGAGCGTTTACAATGGTTGAAAATGGCACCGCAACAGATTTTAAATGTCGGGGCGGGCACGGCCCGATTAAGCCGTGTTTTGGGCCAGCAGTATAAAGACGCGTATTTGTATAGCATTGATATTTCACTAAAAATGTCACAAATTGCCCGTAAAAAGGCACCCCAAGGGGATTCTAAACAATATTTTATCTGTGCCGATGCGACCCAATTGCCAGTTGCCGATGACAGCATAGATTTATTGGTGTCTAATTTGATGTTACAGTGGTGTAATGATATTTACGCCATTTTTGCTGAATTTGCACGGGTGTTAAAACCGGACGGCGCGTTATTTTTTTCCACCTTTGGGCCCGATACTTTAACAGAACTACGCCATAGTTGGGCAACCGCTGATCAAGCCAGCCATGTCAATCGCTTTTTTGATATGCACGATATAGGCGATGCTTTATTACAGGTTGGCTTGAGTAATCCGGTGATGGATGTCGATAGGCTTCAATTCACCTATAGCGATGTCAAGGCGTTAATGAAAGAATTAAAACAGATCGGGGCGCACAATATGACGGCGGGATGTCCACGCGGTTTAATGGGAAAGGACAAATTCCAAGCGATGTTAGCCGCTTATGAACAATATCGCTCACCAGAGGGCGTATTGCCAGCAACTTATGAAATAGTCTATGGGCATACGTTGGGTAAGCAACAATTGAAAGAACCGTTCGCACCGCCTTCTGGCACAGTGGCAATCCCTATTTCTCAAATTGGAGGACGGCGAGGATAAGTTTTTCGAGTAGTCCTAAACATGTAGTGAGTTGACGGATGCTATCCCTTGCCGGGATAGTATCCGTTTGAACACCATCACGACTGGAACAGGGCTACCGTTTTTCGTTCTAGGCAAACTTTGCACGAAAAAATAATCGAGACGATTTTATTCGTTTCAGGCGAACCTTGCACGAACGTAAAATTAGGAATGCAAGGCGAACCTTGCACGAGGAACCCTCAAAATGACCAAAAATAATCGAGACGATTTTAACCAATGTGCCGCATTAGTCTTGGAATTGCTTTATAAAGAATTTCCTATGGAAACGGATATCGTGGTTGATGATTGGTTAGCGGATCCTTTTGACGAAGACATGACAGACAACTATTTTGCGACCATTCGTTTTTTGCAACGAGAAAGCTTTATTCGCTATCAAGAATTTGATTTTGGGACCTTTCGTAGCGTGGTATTAACGGCTAAAGGATTAAAGGTGCTGGATACAATTCCAGACAAAGCAGAAGAAACGATTGCCCAACAAATTAGCAATGCGCTGCAAGATGACAGTAAAAAAGCGGTTGGCAGCGTTATTCGAGAACTGATAAAAGTTGCGGTTGTCTAACATTTTACGGATGCTATACCTCGATGGGATAGTATCCGTTTTAACGGCTTAAAGGAGATTAATGATGAGCCTTACCCCCCAAAAACATCGGTTCAGTGTCTCAGAATGGCACAAAATGGGAACAATTAATATTTTTCCACCTGATGCACGGATGGAACTCATTGAAGGAGAAATTATCGATATGGCACCAATAGGCC
>QNER01000100.1 GCA_003646175.1 Candidatus Parabeggiatoa sp. nov. 1 | reverse complement strand
TTGCACGAAGCACGAGTACAACGAATTGGCAGAGTGAACCTTCGTTCCAGGCGAACCTTGCACGAAACACGAGTACAACAAATTGGCAGAGTGAACCTTCGTTCCAGGCGAACCTTGCACGAAACACGAGTACAACAAATTGGCAGAGTGAACCTTCGTTCCAGGCGAACCTTGCACGAAACACGAGTACAACGAATCCCAGAAAGAAACGAATGGGGAATAGTGGATAGCCACTGATTTTTTTATCCGCTTAGACCAAAAATCCGCTGTACTCATAGTGCCTTAAAAGAAATGCCAAGGTACTGATTTACAGTGAACCCGCTTTCAGTTTCTTGCTGACTTTGTTACGGAATTTATTTTTTTTCAGCGCAGCAATCATCAGGCCACAAACCAAGCTACCAACAACACCACTCTGAATAGCAAGGATTACACTGTCCTGCTTGAATACTGGTTTTTGACTTCAGTAATTGGCTGCGCTTGTCTGGGCGTGCTGCTTTCTCTTGGTTTTTGGCCCCGCTGTGGGGGTGTACTAATTCGCGTTGTTGAGACATTTTTTTGGTTCTCCTTTGTTTGTTGATTTAAGAAGTGGTTTTCCACCATTGAAGTGGACGGTGTTTGTGGGCCGAATTTGGTGGCAATGACGGCTCACTTGAAAAAGTTAGTATAAACAAACTTAGTGCAAGTAAAGTAGCAATGGTTAATTCGCAATTCATCAAATTCCCTCTAACCCTTCAACCGGCCGCTTTTGGGAATGGAACATTGCACAGTGCAAAGTTCGCTTGGAACGAATGATAATGGTAATGGGACTAACTATTCCTGAAAACTCGCAGGTGTCATCGGCATGCCTTCTCGTTGTGTTCTAATGCGAAACCGACTGAGTTCGTTCACATATTGAATATGGCACTTTTTCTTGAGTAGGGCTGAGGCATCAAAAAAATCCGTCGTTAAGTTGAAGAAACGACCACTGATATCTTCTTCTGGAGAACTAATCATCACCTCACCATCAATGCCTAATCTGGAAGAAGCACTGACCAGACTGTGATAAGAGGGAATAAACTGCTTAGCTAAAATAACAACGAACAAGCCCTTTATGGGCAGAAAGGGCTTTAAATCATAAACACCTGCACCTGGGGCGTTGCCCCAGGCTATAATAATTCGCACCAAAGGGGCTAAGTAGTTATAATTATTTTTCGTACAAGGTTCGCCTTGTACTCCTTTAAAAAGAACCAAGTTTTTTGGTACAAGGTTCGCTTGAAACGAATTTAAAATCAAGAACCAAGTTTTTTGGTACAAAGGGAGCGAAGTGCTCCTTTAAAATCACGCTGTTTTTTCTTACTTGCTCATGTGACGCACAACGCTTCAAAATGAATCCACAGGGGCAACCATAAAGGATTGCCCCTACATTGAGTGATATATTGTAATCGAGGCAAAGCTATAGTTTGTAAGAATAATAATTTAAGAATGAAACCGTAAAGCGTTTTGGAAACGCTTTACGGTTTTGCCCTTAAATATTTTTCTGAACGTCTATAGAAAAACTTAATGAAGAGATGGGCAATCCCTCGCGGTTGCCCCTTTCATTTAACGGCCATAAAAAAATCTTAAATCTCGAATAACGAATAATGAATAACGGCCTTCGGATTTCATTTGACGGCCATATCTTAAATCGCGAATAACGAATAGCTAAGCCTTCGCATTTCATTTAACGACCAGAAATAATCTCAAATCGCGAATAACCAGCCTTCGCTTAGAAATATCAATTAATTAATTATTCTGTATCTAGCCATTCGTTATTCGCTATTACAAAATTTATGAGTATTGGTAATCGGTTAGTTATTACATAACAAAGTTTTTTCGTACAAGGTTCGCTTGAAACGAATTTAAAATCAAGAACCAAGTTTTTTCGTACAAGGTTCGCCTGAAACGAATTTAAAAAGAACCAAGTGAAAACGTAGCCACCCAGGTCTTTTTTGCCCACCTTAAGCTTAAATGGTGGGCAAAAAAAAGACTTGGGTGGCTACAAATATTATTAAAAATAAAATGCTTAAATACTTATCCTTTAAAATCAAGAACCAAGTTTTTTCGTACAAGGTTCGCCTGAAACGAATTTAAAAAGAACCAAGTGAAAACGTAGCCACCCAGGTCTTTTTTGCCCACCTTAAGCTTAAATTTAAATGGTGGGCAAAAAAAAGACTTGGGTGGCTACAAATATTATTAAAAATAAAATGCTTAAATACTTATGTATAACGACGAGGGTGCAACCTAGGGGAAAAATAGAATCTCCAGCTGGTATATGTATATTATTGAATTGCAGCTTATTTTATTATATTCAAAAGTTTTTCGTCACTTGTTGAAAAGTCGATCTCACGTTATTATTAAATAAGTCCAAACTTTGATCAAAAAACCAAAATGCTGGTTTTAGACTCCTACCTTTGAGGCAATTTCATGTCAAGCCCGTTTTCTCGCACTATGCGCTCACTCCATGCCGATAGTTTTCGCCCGGCGTTAATTGGCTTAATTGTGGCTATTATTTTATTAGTCGCGTGGTGTACTTGGTTTTTCTTTGCTCAAGTGACGCTGTATGAAAGAAGTCAATCCGCACACATCAGCAACGGAGAAATTATTATCGCCGAGTTTTCCGCCGAATCGTTCAGTCGAATTCAACGGGGGCAATCCGCCCGTCTGTACATTGAGGGTGCCATGGGACAACAAGTCGGTTCCATCCCCGCCCTTGTAACAGATGTCATTAGTCCACCCAAACACGAGCAGAAAAAAAGCGGAGAAGTGAGATTATTCGCTTTTGCCGAAGCTGCATCTCCAATCCGCTTTCAGGATGAATTAACCGGGCAAGTTGAGATTGAAGTTGAACAGCTGTCACCGGCTCAACTGGTTATGCGTATTTCTGGCGTGTTTGTTGATATGCCCAAAGTTTCTTTTAGCCCACAAAATGCTCATCCGGAGTCCAAACTTTAGCTTGTGCATTTGGAGTATGCATAGTTTGTGCATCCGGAGTCCTTGAAGTTGACAGGAGTCCAAGATTTATCGATGCTATCCCAAACTAAATCTTTGAGGTGGGCAATAAAAGGACATTGCCCACCCTACATCTACTTAAGCTTAGATGGTGGGCAAGAAAAAGACTTTGCCCACTTTCAGCCCGCTTGCCCACCATGTGGATCCAAAAATGAACCCATAAATTATTATCGTTTGGACTTGTAGGGTCACTGCCATTAAGTTAAGCTTTTTCATGAGGGCAACCATATTCGAAGCAAAAGTTTTTGCGCGCAAAAACTTTTGATTCGAAAGGATTGCCCCTACACGAGATAACGATTCGTAGGGGCAATCCCTTGTGGTTGCCCTTAACTTAATGGCAGTGACTTGTAGGGTGGGTAAGCGGGCACTCGGAACTTAAAAAATACCACTCTCTTTCAGCCCGCTTGCCCACCAGATGGACTCGGAACTTAAAAAATACCACTCTCTTTCAGCCCGCTTGCCTACTGTGGCAATAAAACGTGACGGGCGGGGTTGCAAACCCCGCCCGGCACAGCCAGCCAGGTAGTTACACTGGCTATATTAATTTCGCACCTTCGGTGCTTTAAAACCTAGCACCGAAGGTGCGTATTATCTACGCCCGTGGCAACGCCCCTGGAGGGCTCTACCCATCATAAGTTCACCCTAACCATTGTGCGCTGTAAAGGCTGACATACTCACCTTCAAAATATTAAGAATCTTTGTGTTTATTATTAAGAGGATGAGATTCAAAAATAATCGCTTTTTCCAGATTAATACCCGATATGACAGATGAATGGACATATTTGACGGTATTTCTCACTTTGAAGGCTTGATTGATTTCCTTTACAAAAGGATGGGTGTTTCTAAAATGATCGTTCGTGTAATGGTTTCCAAGACAGCTTTACTGAAGTGGTTATTAAATATCAAAACTAAATCGGTTAACGCCATTTTCAACGTGCTGACAATCAAATTCCAATAATCGTTCATCTCTGCATCAAAAGCTTTGAGCATTAACAATGAGATCTGCCCTTTTTCTTGAGAATTCTGGTCATTTTACCGAATTCTTGTCGAGGTTCAAGTTTTTGTGCGCAAAAACTTGAACTTCGACACCAATATTTCATTATCCATCGGTAGACTCCATTAGGTTTAGCAAGTTCTTTTAATTCGTTTCGAGTTGGCATAGAACATTTTGCAGTGAATTTCGTTCATTGTGTTTAATAGAGTTGTCCGAAAATAAGAAAATAAGGGTTTTGTTAGCGGAAGGTAGATGCCCCTGGTTAATAGGGGCAACGCAACGCCAAAAACTTGAAGATCGAGTCGCCGAGTTGGTGGGCAACAAAAAGACGTTGCCCACCCTACATCTACTAAAAACGAGCCGATGTCCATGAGTAGATGTGTTGACTACAAAAAAAGACGTTTTTCAGTCCATATTATTCTCCTCAAAATTTTCGTACAAGGTTCGCCTGAAACGAATGAACAAGAACCAAGTTTTTTCGTACAAAGGGAGCGAAGTACTCCTGAGCAATCACAGAACCAAGTTTTTTCGTACAAAGGGAGCGAAGCACTCCTGAGCAAGAACAGTTTCACAGAGTTTTGCACTGAGAAAAGTTTTTCGTTAACAAGTTTTTCGTTAACAATTAACACACACAATTAACACACAATGTCTTAAAAAATAATGGCCTTATAGCTAGGCGCTATTTAAGGCACCAAATCTGCGTTTTACCGCGTTTGACTAAAAAGGTAAGATTTTAGTATCCTAACCGGAGATCGTTGATTCTGGAGAGTCGCAGTTAACTTACTGAAAAATAAGAAGTTATTTCAAAAAAGTGCTATAAAAGTTTGTAGCACCCCTTCCCCCTAAACCCCAAAGCTTTGGGTGTAAATTATGGAAAGCTATATATCATCATCGTTTTAGCCATATTGTTCCCCCTCCCTAACCTAGAGTCGTAGGCAGTAACTGACACTTTCATAGCCAAAATAACGAACAGTAATTAATGGTGGGCAAAAAAAAGACTTGGGTGGCTACATTTGATTTGTTATCAACAGAAAACGTTAGAACCCTTAGTGAGTTAGCGGCTAATACCGCTAACCGTTTTCTGGACAGTGCGGTACATCTGCCATTGAGAAATCCGATTTTTCCCCAAAATCGGATTTCTTGCTTGTAATGAATGGGTAGTACCGTTGAGAAATCCGATTTTTCTCAAAAATCGGATTTCTTGCCTTTCAAATTTGAGAAATCCGATTTCTTGCCTTTTTTCTGGGTAGCGAGCGTAGGGTGCGTCCCACGCACCTTATTTTGTCTTTTCCAACTGTCAACTCGTCTGTTTTCCTTTCGCATTATTTTTAACTTTCCCAAACGGCAATTAATGGTGCGTGGGACGCACCCTACGCTCGCTATCGCCCGCATGTTGGACAAACTGCGGATATTCTCATTGTTGCAGATGTTCAGATAAATAACTTCACGGATGGCATCCCATCGAGTAGGATACTATCCGTTATGGCTTCTGAAAAACTATAGCGAAGCTGTCATCTTGGAAGGCAATCAGGCGGTTTCTATTTATGGTGGTTTGTTAGATGCGGGGCAGTTGCGGGTATTTATTTGGGTATCGGTTGGGGAATGGTACGATAGTCTTTAATGGTTCAGCGTTCAGAATATTTCCACTGCTTCTCGTATAGCGGATTGGATTAAAGGCTTAGTACAACGGATTTGAGGTGTTAACGGATTGAACCGACGGAGAATTTGAGTCAACAGGTAAATCTTAATGGCACGTCTTGACAGAAATTTCGGTGGTGGCGGGAAAAGGCTGAAATACTATTTTGTGGTATCTGTTTGTGGTTAAATCCTTTATTTGGAAACAACCTATTTGTGTACTAAAAATAACAAAAGGCTGAAGCTGGCAACAATTACTTTTGAAGCTTTGATAATCTTTGGTTAAAAGCGCGTAGGTTTCTCTGATGAGAGGAGAGACAATTAAATATATTTTGGCAGGAGTCCAATCGACGCAAAAGTTTTGCTCCGCAAAACTTTTGCGTCGATTTTAGTTTGGCATGCCCTTCCTTTCGTTTGGATTCCTTTTTTCTGTTGTGGAATTAAAAATTCATTATAAATTCAGTATAAGATTAATTTTTGCTTTTATTTCCATCACTTACGATTACGCCTCAATTCATTATAAATTCATTATAAATAATTATTCTTTCATTTCAATCACATACGATGGTGCAATCCTATCGTTAGCGAACGTCGGGTGGTAGAGGTACCAAACCCACCTTTTCATTCTTTTCGTTCAACTTAAAAAAAAGCCACCCTTTTAAAAAATAAATGGGGTTTGTTATTTTATCTTTCTTTAATGTGTGGCTAGAAATTCACAGTACCAGATAAAATGACGGATCATAAACTCAACACCAAGCCAACATGCAGCCGATAAAATAATCATCCATTTGTGGTGATTTCGATGCCTATTGCCTCTAAATATAAAGCAATATTTATGCAAGATTAAAATGTATTAAATTTCAATAATTTACAAAAATGTCAGCCTAAATTCATTATAAATTCATTATAAATTCATTATAAGATTAATTTTTGCTTTTATTTCCATCACTTACGATTACGCCTCAATTCATTATAAATTCATTATAAATAATTATTCTTTCATTTCAATCACATACGATGGTGCAATCCTTTCGTTAGCGAGCGTAGGGTCACTGCCATTAAGTTAAGGGCAACCACAAGGGATTGCCCCTACAGAACCGTCCATAATAGGGGCAATCCTTTATGGTTGCCTTCACAAAAAAGCTTAACTTAATGGCATTGGAGCGTAGGGTGGGTAGAGGTACCAAACCCACCTTTTCATTCTTTTCGTTCAAATAAATGGTGAGTTTCGCGATAGCGAAACTGCCCCCTACGATTAATCATTAATTCATCAACTGAACCCATGCGAACCGGCTTTTCCATAAGTATGGCTGTTGGATGTTTTCACGACGCTTTTTGGGTAGTCCTGAAATGTGGGTGATATTTTCACCCCCAGGTTTCATCCTACTCTATGCACACAAGTTTTTTGTAGGGTGGGATAGCAATGCTGTTAGAACTCCAAAATGCCCAAAAATCGTACAGCCCGCTTGCCCACCAACCCAAACCCGAAACAATATAAAAATATAGAAAAATCATATATTTAAAAGTTATGTGCATAGAGTAGCAGGTTTCACCTGGGGCTATTCACATTTTCAGGTAAATGTTTCGCGGAGCGAAACATTTACCTGAAAGGCAAAAGTTTTTGCGAGCAAAAACTTTAGCCTGAAAACTAACTGAAGGGTTGTTGGGGATAAATGCGCCCGTTTGGATGCCACCCTACAAAACCAAATTGACGGTTAGGGGTTAATGGGTATCAAACTAAGGCTTTTGCCCAACACCGCCAACAACCCCGAGGGGTTTTCAGGCAAAAGTTTTTATCATCAATAAATAATAGCTGTGAAGAATATCCACTTGGTTTTCGGGGCACTGCGTTTTCCTTATTTTTTTCCAGTTTATATTACTAGAAAAGTTTTTGCTGGGGGTTTTCAATATCTTAAAAAGAAATCCGATTTTGGGAAAAAAATCGGATTTAGGCTTTACCGTTTTTTGGGCACTTTGGGGCAACTAATTGTATTCTGCATACAACACCGAGATCAAAGTGCAGCTGCTTTCTAGAAAAACTTTTGCCTGAAAATGTGAGTAGCCATTGTTAAATAATGGAAATTAAAAAATATCACCCACATTTCAGGACTATAGCTTTTTGGAAACACACTTCTGGATCGGGAGCAATAAAATCGTCTCCACCATTTCTTAGCCACCACAGCTTCAACTTTTCTGGCAATCCTTTCTCATCTTGAGTAGCGAGTTGATGTTGAGATGGGAATCTAGTCATGCTCTAAGCCGCTTTCTATGGTGCCCATTTCTGCCGTTTCTAAATAAGTAACTGATGTTACGCACATTCATGAGAACGATGTCACAGTTTGTGCAATAAAGCGGAAAGTTCCATACCATGATGAGGTTTGGTGAAAGGGCTTTCGCTACGGGGATTGCCCCTACAATATATAACGAGATGTAGGGGCAATCCTTTCTCGGAATCCGTTTACTAGAAAAACTTTTGCCTCGAATATGGTTGCCCCGATTGACTCTCGTTCGAGCGTTGTGCGTCATAGAGTTTTTAAATGAAATGCGAAGGCCATTATTCGCTATTCGCGATTTGATAATTTTTCATGGCCGTTAAATGAAATGCGAAGGTCATTGTTTGCTATTCGCGATTTGAATTTATTGCTGGCCGTTAAATGAAATGCGAAGGTCATTGTTTGCTATTCGCGATTTGATAATTTTTCATGGCCGTTAAATGAAATGCGAAGGTCATTATTCGCTATTCGCGATTTGATAATTTTTCATGGCCGTTAAATGAAATGCGAAGGTCATTGTTTGCTATTCGCGATTTGAAATATAATGTAACGATACGGATGCTATACCTCGATGGGATAGTATCCGTTAATTTTGACTTGTGAAATTAATTATATGAACATCTATATATTATGGGGGAAAGTCATTTGAAAAATGAAGGATTGCTTTTTTGATTTGATTAAATGGTTTACACTATCCACCATCAAAGAGCGCGGGGCTGATTTTAGCACTGAGCAAGTTTATTCTATTTTTTTAGCCCCAAATTTATTTTAATAGGCAGCCTAACGCGAACACAACCAGTAATATGTTTATTGGTAGGGATTCGGAGATCACGGTGTACTATTTTCACGGCAAGTTGGATGACATCCATATCTACAGCAAAGCTTTATCCGCAAGTGAAATTAAGGCACTTTCAAACATACGCTAAAGTTCCCCAAGCGGGGAATTACTTTTAGAGTTTGAAGTGCTGGGAAGTGTGGTTTGGGTGGGGTATGCAGTTGTTGAAAGTGGATTTTCAACCCTCCCCACCCAATTTAGGGTTCTAATTCCCATTTTTACGGTTAAGTTTAAGTTTAAGTTTAAGTACAACGAATGACGTGGATAAACGAATTAAACCTAATACGGCGTGTTTCTTATTGAACGATAAGACAAGTCCCAAGTTCTTACCTTTCGTAGCTATTCTCAAACCATCCATATCGTACAAGGATTTGATGCCTTATTTTATCGGCCCATCATTCGTTGTACTCCACTCAAGAGAGAAATTCTGTTGAGTCATCCTATCAAAAAAAAGCCACCACCCGTCCAATAAACCAAAAAGCGGCTATTGAACCAATAGCGTAGGCGGGTACTGGTTGAATCCACATTGGCCAGCGGATTTTCAATTGGCGGACTACAGCCAATACTACTAAGACTGCCGCAATAAACATAAGTTGACCGATTTCAACTCCGACATTAAACAGAAGTAATGCCAGTGGAATTTCATTCGCTGGTAATCCGACTTGGCTGAGTGCACTGGCAAACCCTAAGCCGTGCAGTAGTCCAAACCCAAATGCGGCCACCCAAGGATGACGAAGCGTTAAGCTTGATTGGCCCCGCCGCGCTCGGATTATTTCCGCTCCAACAAAGACGATGGAAAGGGCAATGGCGGCTTCCACCGGTGCAATGGGGACATTAAGCACGCCTACGGTGGCAAGTCCTAGTGTGATACTGTGAGCAATGGTGAAAGAAGTCACGGTTTTTACCAGCAACCAAACACCGCGCACGATAAGCAACAGCGCCAGAACAAACAGCAGGTGATCAATGCCCAACAGAATATGTTCAATACCCAAAGTCAGATAGCCTGAAACTGGTATCGAACCTTCAGTCTCATTACCTATCGTGATTGAAGGGGATTCTGGCTTCAGCAAATAACTGTAAGTCGTGCCCTCTTGCAATGCGACTCGTACCAACACATCCACCAAAGTCGTTTGCAAACCCGCAATCGTGACGGTTTTGCCGTTTAAACCTTCTGGACTACAGTCAACCTGCCAACGCTGAAGACGTGCGCCCGGTAAATCTTCAATAAATTTGGGACTCATCTGTTGACAAGATTCGGGGAGTACCGCCTCAAGAGCCAATATCGCATTGCCGCGTGCGGGTATTTTCCACAGAACAGCGAATTGCCCAGCGGTTTCCTCAGTGAGTTCCAAATAACCCGGACGCACTTCGTGCGACCAAGTCGGTGTGGTAATTGTCACCATCAGCAACAAGAAGATTAAGCGAAAACTCGTCATTATTTTTCCGCCCCCTTCTTATTCAAAAGCACCAGCTTACCATCTACCAGTGTTCCTACAGATTCTTCCACCACCACTTCGTATCTTTCCCATAGTTTGGCATAAGCATTTTGATTAGCTTGCTTGCGACGTGTGTAGCGCCAATCACGGTACACTTTATCCTGTACTTCATCAAGCGTTTTTAAACGAGACTCGGTGCGTTGACTGACTCGTACCAGATGAAAGCCGTAAGCAGATATCAGAGGCCCTTGCCAATTATCGGGTTCTAATTTAAAAACCGCATCAGCAAAGTCCCGCCCAAATGATTGAGCCACTTTTTGCCAAGATTGGTCGGCATAGTCGTAATTGAGCATAAAAGCATCACCGTGTTTTGAGGCCCGTAACGGCGGTTTAGCTTGAGCCTTGAACTCTTCTAACAGTGCCACGGCATCCGCTTCGGCATTGTCGCGGTAATCTTTACTGAAATAAATATGGGTAAAGGTAATACGTGCCGGTTCCCGATACCTTTCGGCATTCTCGACAAAAAACGTTTTGAGTGATTCTGCGCTAGGATTATTAGGAACCAAATCTTCGATAAGAAAACCCATCTTTTGAGCCAAGCGGCGGCGTATGATGGTATCATTTTGGTCCAATCCCATTCGTAAAGCTTCGCGATAAAAAATCTCTTCTTTGAGATGTCCATCAACTAGGCCTTGTAATTCCTTTGCCGTTGGTGTGCGTTTGCGTTGTTTAGTCCATGTCTCTTGTAGACGTTCAATTAGCCCAGCCGAGATGTCGATGCGTCGGCTACTGTCTGGTTCCTCCTCTTGGCTAACCCATCCTTGGAGAATAAACAGGGCGGTACCCAATAGTAGAAAATGAATCAGCGGTTCGCGGAATAACCACGATATATAGGAGATAACGGTTTTCTTGAGCATATAAGTTTTACGGTGGATTTGACAAAAAAATCAGCAAGTTGAGCCTATAGACGTTCATAGGGCAAAACCTTCAAGGTTTCCAAAACCTTGAAGGTTTATAACAAAACTTTGAAGGTTTATAACAAAACTTTGAAGGTTTATAACAAAACCTTCAAGGTTTCCAAAACCTTGAAGGTTTCTAACTGAAATTATTTATTTATTATTATTACAAACTATAGTCGCGTTTTATCTCCGACTAAAGGCTCAAGTTACTGATTTAAGAAGGTGCGTGAAAATATCGATGTGTCATTTCTGGATAAATACCTGTCAGGTTTTCAAAACCTGACAGGTATTGGTGGTATTATTTAGCCGTACCCATGAATAATTAATTTGAAGGCGAGTACCAGATAGGTGAACTCCAAGCCCGTTCTTGAATGGTTGCAGGCACGTTCGGGATGGGTTTCAAAATCGTGCGTGCTACATCCCATTGGCTCCAGCGACAGGTGGGATATTCAACCACACGGGCATAATAGAAGGCCCGTTCGCTTGAGTCAAAGTCAGGATCCGTCCAGACAGTCTTGAGTTCTACTGCGCCCTGAGTGGCGGAATAACTACAATCATTCAGATCGACAGTAGCATTGAGACTCCTTTGGTCGTATGGGCAACGATGTGTTTGAGGATCGGGTTTGAGTCCGTCTGAACAGGCGACATCATATACCTTTTCACGAGTCTTACCTTTCTTATCTAACCAACCTTTGATGATTTGGAGGCGTTGGAGATTAGTACTGTTAGGCGCCTTTGTCGCCCAAACCAAGAATTTGGGAATGGTTTTCTCGTCTACGCGAGTATTGGGGAGATCACTACCCATAGGGACACCTACTTCATAGGCTTGTTGAATCATGTCGGGTTGCCGGTGCATATCGTCGGCATATTTCCAGCCTCCAAATAAACGGATCTTGAGGCGTGTACCACTGGTACCAAAGGTTTCACGACGCTTGAGGGCATCGAAGATACTATCACGCGTATTTTCCTCGGCCCACACACCTGCGAGGCCACCTGGATTGTTGATGTCATTAGTCCCAAGATAACCGCCAACTCCGCCAACTCGACGTTCTTCTGGGGTATTATCTGCGGCACCATGGTGCCCGTTGTATTGGTCTTCTTCTGTCGCCCCCGATATACCGTTGTGAGTATCAGTGCTGGCAATAATACCATATTTGAAAGGATTCACACCCAAATATTTCTCATAAGCTAATCCATCTTTCAAGCCATTACGCACGTAACTGTTAGGCCACGCACAATCATTTTCTCTGGGGTTACTGTTTTCCTTGCAGATGGGAACGCAATAAAGCCTAGCATCCCTAGAAGGTAGAAACGATAACCAGCTATCTTCTAACTGAACCGGTGAAGGCAGTTTGGAGAGGGTACTGCCCTTTGGACATCTTTTACGCGCCTGACGGCGATCACGTTTCTCAAAGTCGCACAGTTCATCATTACTACCCACCCCAACTCGGCACTCCGAATCGCCTTTAGCTTGGAATATTTCAACCAAAGGTTCCATTTCTTGCTGGAGTTCTGCATAACCCCTATTTTCCGGTTCTCGGAAAATTGATCCGTATGACAGATTGGAGTTGTGAGGAATGGTCAATACTTCACATCCATTTTCTTCAGTGCATTCACTTTTCAACCAGGTCCACAACTTTTCAGGAGAAGGTATCATCTCACCATTTTGATCAGGCACCTGAGATTCAGGTAGCTTAGAATGCAAAGGTGTATTGGGAACGTTATGATTACGAAAAATGACGTTACGGTGAAAAGAACCTGGATTTTGGTTGCCCGTTGCGGACCATTCGTAGGCCACAAAAGTAGTGAACTGACCCGGCGCATTGAAATCCTCAGCAGCATCCTGAATATTTTGCCACTGATCTCTGGTTTTGACCTGACAAACCTTATTATCCATATCACATGGATCGGTTACCTGAATACATCCCTCTTTTTGTGGGCCCAAAAAATTGCATTCCGCTTGTTCACGGCTTTGACTTTTATTACGAATAGCGACGCAACTGTCACTGTCATATGCCTTCAATTTTGGGTCAGTACAAATCGCTTTCTTACCCAGAGTTTCCGCATGATCTGTTACGGCTGCAAAATCTAGCGGTACCTTCAGTTTAGGTGAGGCACTCGCAAATAGATTCACTTCACCCCCTCTGGCGAAATGATAAGCCTCTCTTGGCCCATTGGGGTTGAATCCGAAATAGCTGTCTAGCGAGTAGTTGGTATGCACATGCAAATCACCAAATAACGGCTGGCGTTCGTGTGGCGGAATTCCGTCCGCGAACGCTGTTTGTGAACCGGCCACTAATACGCTGCCCATCAGCGCGGTTCTAATGGCAGTTTTGAGAGTGAGATTATTTGTCACTAATAAAGTTCTCCT
>QNER01000099.1 GCA_003646175.1 Candidatus Parabeggiatoa sp. nov. 1 | reverse complement strand
CCACTATAGGTTGAATTTAGCAGGTTCATCACCTTATCAATAAAAGCAAAGCGTGTCAGCGCGTTTTTATAATAGGGGTGAAAACTCAAAGCCGGCAACGCTTCTGGGGTTCTTGCAACTGCTTTAATGTCTTCTAAACGCTTAAAAAGTGTATCACGCGCTGTATAAACAAAAGCTTGCTGATAGCCACCAATCATTGTCAGCATATCGGCAGTGGCTTCCTTATCCTCGCATGTCGCATACCCTTTCTTAGCAAACCTTTTCCATGCTGGCACAATGTTTTCACAGGGCTGACAAGAAGCGTCATGCGTTTCGCATAACATGGTTAAGTAATCATTGTCATACCGAAAGCGATGCCCTTCGACAGATTCTGCAATACTGAGATAAGGTTCTTTGAGCAATTGCTCTGGTGACGTTTGTAATGGAATGTTGTAATGCTTAGTGCATTGTTGTACCCATTCTAATGGCAACGGATATTTAGGCACTATCTGATTTCTCGGTGCATTGTCTACGTTTTTGGCTAATAAACAATTTGCCAAGTTGTTGCGCAAGGTTTGCTCTTCTTCATTTTGCCAGAATATTAATATCTTGATGCGTTGAACAGTGCCACCTTGCGCTTCTGGGTAATATTTGAGTTCAGGAGAATATTTAGCTTCTTTTAATGCTGAGAACGTACTGATTGGGAACAAAAAGGCTAACTCTTCCATCGTCGGAATACGTCCATTTATCCAATGGATGCTAAATGACATCAGTTCACGTCCCCGCCTGGTATTGACTTCCAACCATAGCGGCTTATTGGCGAGACAATATAATTTATCTGAGGTTGATTGACTTTTTTGGAAATGAGGTAGCTTGTCTGTTAGGGCTTTTTCATAGTCAACACACTGAAAGTATTGTTGAAATAATGATTGACTCAAAGCCACTTTTAAAGGCAAACTTGGAGTGTCTGTTGATGGGTTCCTACTGCCTTTCCAGAGCGGATCATGCGCTGAAATCGCCCAACCTTTCAAAGGTAAATGTTCGGCCTTCCATAAAGGGGTTTTGCCATCCATTGTGTTCGGGAGTGACACTTGATCCCATTCCACCAGCCGATAGGGATGGATATCAAAGTCCATATCTTTGATTTTTTGGAACAATTCACGATCCATAACACGACCTTGCTCATCCACTTTAGCGACAACCCAAATAGGTAATCCTGCTTGTTGGACATAACCAAGGGATACATCCATAAAACGATTCAACAATCCTTCCCGGCTACCCCAAACTAACAAGGCTAAGGTGAGAGTCAATGCTAACAACACGATTGCTGCCATTTTTGCGCCAGAAAGCTAAAGAACGCCACCATTCAATCCAAGCCAGTTTCCACCATAATCTCATCACAGCTTTTTCTCCTGTTACTCGATGTTCAAGTTTTTTGCGTTGGGTTGTGTTGCCCCTATTAACCAGGTAGTTACACTAGCTCTAATAAAATGCCACTGAAGGAAGGGCGCAAAAACGCCAATAACGAATCCTGAAGGGGCGATATTATTAGAGCTAGTGTAACTACCTGGTTGATAGGTTTTAAAAACTTTCCGGATGAGTTTTTTCTGGCTGAGTATCTAAGTAACGTTTTTTCGCTTTATTTTTCCAGTCTTCTAATTGTGAACAATCCCATAATTCATAAGTGCTGTTATTCACAAACAGAAGTTTGTCTATATTCATCATATTGAGATCATCCGTATGATGATGAGTTACCCATATCAGGCGATGTTTGCCACTGCCTTTTTTTACCCATTTTTTAAGAACCGCCATAACTTGTAGACGAGTGTGATAATCCAACTGTCCAGTTGGTTCATCCGCAAACAAAACCCAAGGTTTATGAATCATCGCTTGAGCCAATGCCACGCGCTGTTGTTGTCCACCCGATAATTTTTTTGGAAAACTTGCCGTCACATCGTCCATATTCTCATCCGGCAACAACACTTCTTGCAGTTGTTTTTTTGCTTGAGCAAGTGCTTCAGCCCAACGTTTACCTTGAAGTACTAGCGGATAAGCGATATTTTCAAGCACCGTTAAATGAGCGGATAAGGTATTGTCCTGAAAAGCAAAACCAAACCGTTCCCGACGTAACCAAACCGCTTCATTGGAAGTTGGCCCTTTTTTGTCCCAAGAACAAGATTTGTTATCCGGAAAAGTCCAGGTAATTTTGCCTTGAGAAGGCCACTTTAACGCTGCCAGTAAATAAAGTAAGGTGCTTTTACCTTGTCCACTGGGGCCCATAAGCGGCAACATAGCATTTTCTTCTATAAGAGAGGGGGGCAAATGAATGTCCATCAAAGTCGGTTCTTTCCGACTAGGCCATTGAACAGCTACCCCTTCTAATTGACATGCCCATTTTTTCATATTAAAAACTCCTGATTTGTTCGTGGGTTTCGCCGCACTTAATTCACACTACCTTGCATGACTTTATTAAGTTTAAATTAATTACTGATGTTACGCACATTCATGAGAACGATGTCACAGTGCAATAAAGCGGAAAGTTCCATACCATGATGATGTTTGGTGAAAGGGCTTGCGCGGGGATTGCCCATCTCGAAGTTTGCTAGAAAAACTTTTGCCTCGAATATGTTGCCCAGATTGACTCTCGATCGAGCGTTGTTCGTCATAGAGTTTTTAAATGAAATGCGAAGGTAATCGTTTGCTATTCGCGATTTAAGATTGTTGCTGGCCGTTAAATTGAAATGCGAAGGCCATCGTTTGCTATTCGCGATTTAAGATTGTTGCTGGCCGTTAAATGAAAGGGCAACCGCGAGAGATTGCCCATCGAAGCAAAAGATTTTTCTAGCCAGTTATTAAATGCTGAGAAGTAATCCTTGATTGTTTTAAAATCGGTAATGATCAGCAAGAGATTGAATGAGGAGAGAAATCTGATATTTTCAAACAATCGGATTTCTTTTATTTTTAACCACTACACTATTTTCCCTTTTTCCTTTCCCCTTTTGTGTCATTTAGTTTTCACTATTGCCTGCAATCTTGGTTTTTTGAAAAGTCACCACTTCTTAAAGTGACTATCTCCACCCGTCGATTAAATGCGTCAATTTCTGGTTTTGTGAACGGTTCAGGATTATTCCAATACATTGGCTCGTTCTCACCGCGCCCTTCCGTAATAATGTGGGCTGTAACACCTTGCCGTTGCAAATAATCTCTCAATGCGTTGGCACGGTTGATGGATAAATTACAGTTATACTCAGTCGGCCATTTTTCGTCTGTGTGTCCAATGAACTTGATCGTAGAAAAATCGTTAAACTGCTGTTTGAGACAAGTTGCCAATTGATATGCTTCTTGTTCGCCAGTGACGGTAAATTTGGTTTGACCAAATTCAAAATGTACCGATTTAACATGTTGGGTTAATTGGATACCACGTACTTGACTACGCATTGAGCCACAGTCTCCCATAGATTTTTTATGGGAGAGTTTTGCTTGCCCTAAGGTATTCGCGATCAATTCAGCATGATTGGCAAGACGATATATCCTCTTAACCTCCGTTTTTGACGCTGCATCTGTTTCGTGGTCCATCAAGTCCAAAGCCTGATTGTAGAAGCCAGCCGCTGTTCGCCATTGTTTGCGTTGTGCAGCCTCATTGCCAAGCGCGACTTGTGTCTTCCACTGTGTTTGTTGACGTTCTACTTGTGTGTTTCCTTCACATTCCTCTCGTGGTTTTACCCACTCACACGGAATTTTACTGACAGACGTAGTGCTATTCCCACTACTTACGTTAGTTTTTCTTTCCCCAAAACTACCGCGCGGGTTAGTGGGCGCATCTGTTCTTTCGGGTAGGGTGCTTTGACAAGAACAAAGGAAAATGACCATAAATGGTAAACACAATTTTGTTTTTTGATAGGAGTGTAAACTCAAGTCTTTCAATTGACTCATATTAAACCTCCCTTCACTTTGATACTTTGATAAATCAAAACGTTGGGGTGAGCACAAGAATGATGATATAGCTAGTGCAGGATCGCTTCAGTATCGATACCACCCCAACGCCACAATGCCATTAAGTTGAGCTGCCCAAGTACAACTACTTTGATAAAATCAGTTAGTTATTCGTTACGATATGGCATTGACCCCAACGCCAACGGCTAAAGCCGTTGTCTAAAAGCTCAAGTACCCTAAAGGGCACTACAAAAGAAGGTTAGTCGGCTTTAGCCTTTTTCGCTTTCAGACAACTGCTTTCGCGCCAAATTTTTGGTGTTTTTGGCGCGAAAAGCTGTTGGCTGTGTGGTCCGGATATTTCCGCTTTCCAGCACAAGTGCTTGAACGAAAACAATTTTTGTCACTTGTTAAGATTTTTCCTCACGTCAAAATGACAAGATGGCAAGAAGTTTCCGTTCAGCCACTGGCTACCCATAAAAGTTTTTTTTCTTGAATCTTGAAAAATTCGAGGTTTGCAAACCTCGAAGAACTGAGCCACAATTTTATTCCATAAGTTAATGGACAATTTCATAATCCACTGTGGCGATTGCCCAACCGCCTTGTCCCAACCTTTGATTGAGACGCTGACGCAACCGTTGCAAAGCGGCTTGTGCATTTGTTGCTGAAATGTCTTCTAATTGTTGAGATAACACTGTTTGCATCTGCTCCTTTTTGACTAACAGGGTGACTACAAAATTGTTGCCAACTGGTTCCACAATCGTTAAACCAAACCCAGCATAAGCATTTTCTGGAATAGTCACCGTTTTTCCCGCTTTGATCTGATAGTTTTTACGACTATATTGATTGGGAAAAATGCGTGTTAATTGCCCAGCACTGTTGATATCCCATACCAATATGTAGCCATCCTTATGGCTGCGATTATGAACTTTGACTCGCATCATTTCACCTAGACGAAATTGGCGGCTGGGCAACACTTGTATAAACAATTGGTTACCGTCATTGCCTAATAAATCATTCTGTGGGCTTACGGGAGTAATTTCGGCTATTGTACTCTCTGGGGGCACAATGACATCAGGTACGGTAATCACAGGCGGTGTTTGCACAATAATATCGGTTTCTGCGCCATTGGTTTCTGCTAAGCTTGGTGCTATGCGCTCAATATTGATTTCATCTTGAGGTTGCTGAAATGGTTGTTCCGGTTCAGGTGTAGGAATAGACTTTGTAGCGCGTTTCATCAGCGCATGCCAACTAGGACTGGAAGAATCTAGTTCTTCATTCAAACTATTTAAAAAAGCCTGAGTAAAGAATCCACCATCTCGTTTATCTCCCCAAGATTTTTGCCCGGGTGTGGAACTAGATGTGATGATGTGCCCGCGAGAGTTTAAAAAAAGTGCCCTATAATTCTCAGGATTCAGTGTCCCCATAGATTTACTACCCCGTTTGGAATAGTTCATTTCAATCAAAGTGTTACACGCATCTGCGATGGCAATAAAAAAGCGCGGTTTTTTCGCCTTCAGTGTGCCCACCACGAAATCTAACTCCATAAAACGGCCACCTACGAGTAAGGCGGGCCATCTTGAGCCTTTAGTCATATTGATTCCGTGACCAGAATAATAAAAAATCACAGCATCATTTGGCCCTACTGATAATCTGTTTAAGGCCTGAGTAATATTACGATGAGTCACCTGTTCGCCATAAATAGATTGTGTGCTTAACCTCAGTCCGGTGTTTTCTGTAATGGACTGTAATAACTGGCCTATGTTTTCCCTGTCTATATCAACACTTTCACCGATAGTTTTGTCAGTGGTATCAGCAACGATAAGCGCGTGAAGGGTAGTCGCTGTTGTGGATTGCTGGGTTTTAGAATGAGAATACAAAGGCGGCTGTGTTGTTGAGTGAGAAGATACGGGAGGCTCTTCAGAACCAACAATCGGTACCGGTATAGCATCTGTTGTTTTCACGACTTGATTATTATTACAAGCAAACAGTAACAACAGGCTCAAAGCTAACAAAAAATAATTTCTATGCATATTTATGTTTTTCTCTCCAAAGTTAACGGATACTATCCCTAAGAAGGGATAGCATCCGTAACATTATTTTTCTGAAAAACTATAGAACAAATAAAAACCGCCCTGTCATTTTCAGGTTCCCTACTCTGAACACGCCTGCATCCATATTTGACACTGGCGTGCCACCAAGGTATTCCCCGTAGGGTTAATGCCATTAAGTTAAGGGCAACCATAAAGGATTGCCCCTACATAAATGACGGCTCAAAGGGGCAATCCCTTGTGGTTGCCTTCACGAAAAAGCTTAACTTAATGGCAGTGAAACTTATCAACCCTGAAAATGTGAATAGCCCCAGGTGCAACCTGGGGGGATAAATTTTGGTATATTATTATTTGGGAATTACCTAATTAGATTTCGTGAATGATTCTTGCTTAAAAGTTAATGTGGTAAAAAGAAATTCGCCTGTCACTAGTCATCATTTATTTTAAATAAAATCAGTCAGTTATAATAATTCAGAACACCTATGAAGTTATGGATTAGTTTTCACTTTGCAATTCGCTATAGAAGTTTTGGCGCGTCAAAACTTCTATAGCGAACACAATTTTCACCACCCCAGCATGAAGGCGTAAAGCCTCTTGGGGGTGGGATGAATTTTTAATTACCCCAACAAATTTCTCGGCGATACCTATCCGTGCAGCATTTTTTCCCACCTTTTGGGTAGTTTTTACCAGCCTCGCAAGTTCCAATAACAGATTCCATAGAACCTGGTTCCGGTTTTTGAGGGGGTGGTGCAAAATGCTCAACACCTACATATTCAACATCCACTTTTGCTTGTGGTTGTTGCGTAGGTTGCTCCATATTGTTTGTAGGAAGAGGTGCTTTAGTCACACGTTCCATCACAGTATTCCAATCCCGGAGTAAATGAAGAACTGAGTTCGGTATTCAAACTTTTCAGCAAAGCATTTGTAAAAACACCCCCCAATTGCGGTTCACCAAAAGAAGCTTGCCCTGGAGTGGAACTTGACGCGATGATGTAACCTTTAAAACCCAAAAATAGTGCCTGATAATTATCGAATCTCTCTAGACTCTTCGTTTGAGGAAGTTCACGTAGCGGTGGCATAAGAACATTACACGTATCCGCCATTGCAATAAAAAAACGCGGTTTTTTCGCCTTAATCTGGTCAACGACCGACTCTAAACTGACGAGTCTATCAACACCCATTCGGCCTTCGACACCCATAGAAGGCCATGGTGGTATCTCGTTTATTCCATGACCGGAATAATAAAAAATCACCACATCGTCCGCTTTCACTTGAAGTCCAGCGATAACTTCAGTCACTTTGTCATACCCGCGACCACTGGCTATATCACTTCCCATAACCAAAATGGAATTTAGCACCAGCTTCGTTTTGGTAGCATCTTCAATAGAGCGCAACATATTGGCTATTTTTCCTAAATCAACTTCCACACTTCGGCCAATCTTGGAATCATTGGTGTCACCAATCAAGATGGCGTGAAGTGTTGTGGCTGACAACCATTTTGGAAAAATGATGATCAGTGCCATTAACAAGAGAAACGACCCATAAAAGCGGCCCCCTTTTTTCTGGATATGCATATAGTCTCCTTATCACACATTGAAAAAAACCAATGAACCTTAAAATTGTGCGCCAGTCGTTTTTACGGGAAACAAAGCATCACGAAGTTCACCCAACGCTTTGCTAATTGGATCACAGTCTTCCAACTTTTCTTTACCTTCATGGGCAAACAACAAAATGTCACAATAAAAGGAGAGAAGAATTTCCACTTGCTTGTCACCTTTGACAAAGCGCAACCCAAAATCTGGAAAAAACATACATCTTTTATCTGCTTCAAAAATGTAGCTTTTTTCAGAAAAAACCAGAGATTGGAACTGCTTAAGTTGCGTATCGTTCAACGTTGGGCCTTGTGCCAAAACTGGATATCCAGCCACTTTCTTTTTAAGGGGGGTATTGCTCTTCTTTAGATAGGCGACCCTAAAACTTTCCACGCGTTCTGGATTGGCAAGGATATTGATAACTGCTTCACCAAAAAAACGCTGAACTTTAGGGGTCACTTGTGGTGGCGGAGTCACACTTGGTGTTGTCTGTGTGGCATCAGGATTTGTCTGAGTTTCCCCTGGTGCTGGCATTGCATCTGGGCTTGGGGCTGATTGTATCGGTTCATCAGCTTGCACATCCGTCATTGTTCCCACATTAACCGCGGCATGTAGCAACACTGATAAACCTAACACCCTAAAAAAGTGTCTGTATTCCATATTTTTCTCCTAAGATAAGATAAAGTGATCCAGTCGAGCAGAAAATTTCAGAAAATTGGAGCCGAAGCTTTAGCTGGTAACCCACCTTCTCGCGGCTCGATTCCGTAAAAATGTGTTATATGAAAATTTCAACGGTCGTAAAAACCAGGTTACTAAGTACCCATGCAGGTATTTTCAAAAAATAAATATAACAAAAACAATGATTTTAGTATCCAAAATACTTAAAAACTCTTGCACAGGTACTTAAGTACTGAAGCACAAATAAACAGATATTTTAGCGCAAAGGGCTTGCGCGGGGGATTGCCCCTACATGGCATTGCGTAGGGGCAATCCCTTGTGGTTGCCCCATTTCAAAATACACGAAAATTTATGCTTCAGTACTTATAAACCATTTTGGATGGATTGGATTACATAGAAAAAGTACAATAAATTCAAGAGTCCAAACTTTAGTTGGGGTGGGCAAGTTAAGTTTATTCTATAAATTGCAATGGTCAAAATGAGCAGAAGTGAGGTGTTTGAAATCCACCACCCGTGCGTAGGTGAATAAGGCTACCGCTAATCCACCCTACAGTATTTTGTTGACCAATACACAATGTTACCCAAAAAAACAGTTCGGAAAACCTTTTTAGCTTATCTAAACAGTCATCTGCAAAATAAACAAAATTAATGTTTGTTTTTGCTTTACAAAAATGTGACGTGCCCTAACCTAAGTAGTGTTTAATGCTCGCGAGTCGCAAAAAACCGTATATCAGGCCAACGCTCTTCCGTCAATGATAAATTAATTTTTGTGGGGGCAATGTAGGTCAGATTATTAGCCCCGTCTAAGGCGATGTTATTAAAGGCTTTACGCTGAAATTCTTCGATTTTTTTCTCGTCGTCACAACTCACCCAACGGGCGGTGGCAACTTGCACAGGTTCAAAATGACATTCTACACCGTACTCATTTTTTAATCGCCAACTCACTACGTCAAATTGTAGCACACCCACCGCCCCCAAAATTAAATCATTATTGCTTAATGGGCGGAATAATTGCGTAGCGCCTTCTTCACTGAGCTGTTGTAAACCTTTTAACAGGGCTTTCATCCGTAAAGGATCACGCAAACGGGCGCGGCGAAAAATTTCTGGGGCAAAATGGGGTATCCCGGTAAATTTTAAAATTTCACCTTGAGTAAAGGTGTCACCAATTTGAATCGTACCATGATTATGCATGCCTATAATATCGCCTGGCCATGCTTCTTCTGTATGTTCGCGTTCCCCCGCTAAAAAAGTTAAAGCGGTAGCGATTTGCACATCCCGATTGATACGCACATGGCGTATCTTCATGCCCTTGCTATATTGCCCGGAACAGACGCGCAAAAAGGCAATCCTGTCACGATGGGCGGGATCCATATTGGCTTGAATCTTAAACACAAAGCCAGAAAACTTCTCCTCATAAGGCGCGACGCTGCGAGTCATGGTTGGACGCGACTGTGGGGGCGGTGCATACTTGATAAAACTGTCCAGCAAGGCATTGATTCCAAAATTATTTAGGGCTGAACCAAAAAATACCGGTGTTAATTCACCACCTAAAAACGCTTCCAATTGAAAGGGATGACTTGCCCCCTGCACCAATTCAATTTCTTCTTTTAATTCATCAATGGTGGTTTGCCCCAATTCAGCGAGCAGTTGGGGATCATCAAGCGTGGCATATTGTTTTCCTCCAGTGGCTATGTGGTTTTTACTGGGTTCAAATAAGGTCACGCTATCTTCCAAAAAATGATAAATACCCTTAAAATGTTTGCCCATACCGATAGGCCAAGTGATAGGGGCGCAACGGATTTTCAGGACATCTTCAATTTCATCCAATAAATCAATCGGTTCACGGCCGTCCCTATCCAGTTTATTGATCAAGGTCAAAATGGGGGTATCGCGTAAACGGCATACATCCATTAATTTAATGGTGCGTTCCTCGACACCTTTTGCCGAATCAATTACCATTAAGGCGGAATCGACAGCGGTGAGAGTGCGATAAGTGTCTTCTGAAAAATCTTCATGCCCCGGGGTATCTAACAGATTGATAATAACGTCCTGATAAGGAAACTGCATCACTGAGGAGGTGACTGAAATGCCACGTTGTTTTTCCAATTCCATCCAATCGGAGGTGGCATGACGGGCAGCTTTACGGCCTTTGATAGTACCTGCGAGTTGGATCGCGCCACCGAATAGCAAGAGTTTTTCAGTCACGGTGGTTTTACCCGCATCTGGGTGTGAAATAATGGCAAAAGTACGCCGTTTTGCGGTTTCTTTGGATAGTATGGACATGTCGTGATTTAGTTGTTTCAAAAAAAAAGTGAATGAACTCTTAATTATAGTTGGAGTGCAAGGTTAAGTTGCACAAGTTGCACGAGTTGGTGATATTGACGATCTAAAAAATATTTAGGGCAAAACTTTTGCGGTTTGCTAAGCCTCGAAGGACTTTGAAAACGTTACGAAACAAGTTACAAATAGGCTATGACAAAAAGCAAAAATGTTGCGTCCCTGTTGCAAACAGGCTTAGGTTGAACAAATATTGATGCAAGAGTACATCAACAATTCGTTTATTGAAGCAAATTCGTTGCACTTTCACTATATACTATAGCATTTCCCGATTGCGTAAAATACAATTTTAGTTCCAGGGGCGTTGCCCCTGGCTATATTAATTTCGCCCCTTTGGGGCTTTAAAACCTTTCAAATTTTATTATTTCTTAATTTAATATTTTTAACCTATTTTGGTATTTCATGCAATCGGGAAACGCTATAACTCATGTTACGCACTAATGGCACGCACGATACCTTAACCATGGGCGTTGCCCCTGGCTATATTAATATAGCACCAAAGGGGCTTTAAAACTTAACCCCTTTGTGCGTATTATTGATGCCCATGGCAACGCCCCTGGCTGTTCTTGCGCAACCAAAATTTATATTTCTATCGTGCGTGCCATTAGCCCCTTTGGTGCGTATTATCTACGCCCGTGGCAATGCCTCTGGAACTATCGTGCGTGCCATTAATGTTACGCACTAGGTTTCAAAATGGTTATCAAATCGAACGGTGAAGGACTTAACAATTCTTGTAATGAAGAGCAGGTAGTCCTGTAGAAGTAGTGATGATGTCCAAACGGATACTATCCCTAAGAAGGGATAGCATCCGTAACATCACTACATGTTTAGGACTACCGAAGAGCAAAGCTCAAAACCTGACAAAAGAAGTCTTGTGCGTAACATCAGATACTAAGAAGGAATTAAATGATGACTGACACCAACAAAATCGCGCTGGTAACAGGTGCAAATCGAGGTATAGGCTTAGAAGCATGTAGGCAATTGGCAAAACTGGGTATCACAGTGATATTGAGCAGCCGTGATAATGCCAAGGGTGAACAAGCCAAGCTGCAACTTGAACAAGAGGGATTAAATGTCGTGTGTCGTCAACTGGATGTGACGAATGAAGACAGTATTAAGCATATGGAAACCTTTATCCACGAGCAATATGGACAGTTAGATATTTTAGTCAACAATGCAGGTATATTTCCCCAGAGGGGGAATGCCTTGGACAGCACGGTAGATATGTTACGTGCGGCGATGGAAACCAATTTATATGGTCCTTTTCGCCTCTGTCAGAGTTTTATTCCCCTGATGATAAAAAACAATTATGGGCGAATAGTCAATCTATCCAGCGGCATGGGACAGTTGAACGATATGAATGGCTGTTGTCCTGCCTATCGTACTTCTAAAACAGCCTTGAATGCTGTGACGCGACTGTTTGCGAATGAACTCAAAGACACTAATGTCTTGATTAACTCAATGTGTCCGGGGTGGGTGCGTACTGATATGGGCGGGCCGAATGCTAACCGCAGTACTGAAGAAGGCGCAGATACCATCATCTGGTTGGCAACATTGCCAAATGGGGGGCCGTCGGGCGGTTTTTTCCGTGATCGTCAACCAATTCCTTGGTAATGAAAAAAGGGATTCGCTCTAAGGGGAAAAGGGAAATACTAAACAAAACTGGTTTAAAAGGATCGCCACTGATAAAAGCACCGCTTTTTCTTTCCCTTTGAACCGATCCCTTTGTCTCTTCGCCCGATCTCTGGCAACTTGTTTGTGTATAACTATTCTTAATGGCATTTCTTTAAGTGCTCGTCATTCCGCCACCGTCGCGCATGCAGATGGAAACCGGAATTCAAAAAAAATGCAGTCCTAGATTCAGGCTGTAGCAGGAATAGGCCCTAGAGAAAAAATTCTGTTTTCAAAAACCGAGAGAGGTTTGCCAAACTTCTCTCGGCTTTTACCAAGACTTTTCTGGGTAACTATAGTTTTTCAGATAACTAATTTCAGTTAGAAACCGTAAAGCGTTTTGGAAACCTTGAAGGTTTTGCCCTCTTTCTCCTAATTAGAACCAGCACTAGAATGTTAATTCATCCACCAAGCAATCCCAATCACAATAAAGGAGGTTCCAAAAGCCACCGCGTCTAGTTTAGGCAACCACACACCATAAGGACGAATGAGGTACACCATCACTGGGTAAGTGAGAAAATCGGTCAGTGCCAAACCCACGATAAAACCCGGTATGCCTCCCATGTAGGCACCAACACTCATGCCCACAATCATGAAAAAGACACGAGCAATTGTCCTTAGTAAGTGCCGAAAAGAATCACCTACTGCCAACAGGATAGGTTGTATCGAGGTAATAATTGCGGTTGCCGTCGCACCGGCGGCTAAAATTTGCAGCATCCAGCCGGCCTCTTGATAGCGTTCATCATAGAGAAAGGCAACAATGTGATCCCCCCACAAAATAAATACCCAAAGCGGTGGCAAAAATAGTGCGAGTAGTATAGTCCTTATCTTGAACGTCCGGCTCCGTAAAGCTTCAATATTCCGTTCAGCTAAACGCGAGTAGACTGGTAAAAGAATCCGAGAAGAGAACGTTGTCACTGCCTCTATTGCGAGGCGCGACAAATTCTTGGCCAGCGTATAAAAACCAAGCATTGCCATGCCCGCAAAGTTGCCAAAAATGAAAATATCAAAGCGGGTAACTAGGAACCCTAGCGCGGTGCTAATAAACATCCAACGACCAAAACGAATCAGTTCGTGAACAGTTTTAGGCTCCCACTGAAACCGCATCGGAATGCCAGCAAATATCGTGTGGCTGGCAATAAGTCTTACGGTACAACCTACAAAGCTTCCTAAGACAAGTGCCCAAACGGAAGGAAAATACCACGCACATAAAATCATGGCACCAATCTTGAGAACCGAAGAAATCAAGTTAAGAACAGTCAACTTACCTTGGGCGATACGACGATCTAAAACTAACAACCATGTTGAAT
>QNER01000098.1 GCA_003646175.1 Candidatus Parabeggiatoa sp. nov. 1 | reverse complement strand
TCATGTCGATATTGTCAGTGCAGAAGCTGACATATTTTCAGGTTTAGCCGAAATGGTCATTGCGCCTGCGGTGCAAGGTGAAGTTGGTATACTACCCCATCACGCCCCATATCTCACGCCACTGAGTGAAGGTGCCATCCGGTTAAAGATCGACAATAACCAAGAAGAATCTTTTTATATTTCAGGTGGCATGTTAGAAGTTCAGCCACATAAAGTCACCGTGTTGTCTGATACCGCGCTGCGAGCGCACGATATTGATGAAACCGCCGCTTTGGAAGCGAAACAACGTGCCGAAAAACTGTTATCAGATAAACAAACAACCTTTAATCATGCAACGGCACAAGCAGAGTTAGCAGAAGCGATGTTGCAATTACGCGCCATTGATAAGTTGCGTAAAATTCAAACATAAATTATCAGTTATAAACCTTCAAGGTTTTGGAAACCTTGAAGGTTTTACCATAATTCCGTTATAAACCTTCAATGTTTTGGAAACCTTGAAGGTTTTGCCCTAATTGTAGATATAGATGTTCATATAATTAATTTCACAAGTCAAAATTAACGGATACTATCCCTAAGAAGGGATAGCATCCGTTTCGTTACATTATTTTTCTGAAAAACTATCGCATCCCTTGAAGGGATGTTATCCGTTATGGCTTGAGTGGCAACTGAAAATCAACCAATTGCCCCCGATGATCGCTTCTTAGGTTAGTAAACAACTCGCCCCTAAGTCCCTGAAAACGTTTATGCACCCACACATGATCGAGATCGTACAGGGGCAGATAGGATTTCCAAGTACCGCGCCAATCACGAGAAAACTTGGAAGCCAAATGATACCCACCACCGACATGGGCAAACGCATCAAACCCCATGCTGCGACTGATGGCATTGAAATCGCCGGCAATAATATCAATCGGTTGCCCTTTAGCCTCATTTTCCTCAATGGTTTGAACAATCCCTGCCAACATAGGCGTGCGCCATCTCGGAAGTAGCTGTTTTGACAACACAACGAGCCGGTTCGACATATTGCGCCCAACATCTACTGCTAGCACGCGCAAGGGTTGCCCATGCACCGTGACGATAACCGTCATCGCTTTAGCGTTTTTGGTGTTCTGATAACGTTCAAATTGTAACGGCCACGATGAGCAAACGGCCAACGGGTTACTCCGAGTTTCCTCGTACATAACCAAAGACCATGTTGGCCCCAATTGCTTTAGAAGCCGATTAAGCCCAAACTTTGACGGTGTTTCGTTCAAAACAGCGATATCAGGATGCCGTTCTACAATATCTTGGCTAAGGGATTTCCAATTGCCTCCCCCCCAGTATACATTCCAATGTAGCACTCTCACCAGTGTATTTGATTCTGAATGAGTTTGAGCCTCCCCCATTCCGTTCATCGACACGCCCCCCCAAATCATTATCCCTAACCCTATGAAAGTTAAGCTAAAACGGAACCAGGGTAAACTACGGCCGGCCTGCAACATATCCAACACAATGGTCCACAAACCCAGTGGTAACAGTGGAATATACATCAATAAAGCCAATTCGACGGTGCGATCACGGACAGTATGACCAATGACTGCTAACAAAATGAATAATACCGTGGCTATTGTCAGTAAACGTCCGACGAGGCGGAGCCAAAAGCGGTCGGCGTTGAAAATGTGTGACCAAAATTTCATAATATAGTTTTTACTTTCTAATCTAGTACAACGGATTGACGGAATAAACGGATTTAACGTCTTTAATGAACGAAATACCATCAATATACTTCACAGATGCTATTCCTTCAAGAAGTATACTCAGCAAGGGAACAAACTTAACTTTTTTATAAACCAAAATAAATAATTAATTAAATAACTATTTGAATTAATTAAAAAACTCAGTTTTTCTCTGTGTTCCTCTGTGTCAACTCTGTGCCCTCTGTGTGTATAGCATCCGTCAACAACTTCTTTGAGGTTTAATGAGGCCAAACTTATGAATCCATTAAAAATCATACCATTACTCATCGCTCTCGTTTCTCCATTCATACCAATGTCCGCCCTCGCAGCGGGCAAACACGCTTTGCTTATTGGTATCCAAGACTATAGTCAGACTGGCTTTCGCTCTCTCAAAGGCCCTGCTAATGACCTCAAATTGATGGCGGGTGTGTTGCGTGAACGGTTTGGGTTTCAAGATGATGATTTTATGATCATCAAAGATGATAGGGCCACTCACACCGGCATTGAAAATGCCTTTAATGCACTGATTAAGCGAGTTAACCCCGGTGATTTTGTCTATATCTATTATTCGGGGCATGGCTCGCGAACCGCCGATTTAAACGGTGATGAACCCAGCGGCTTAGACCAAACGTGGGTGTCTTACGGTGCCCGTACCACCGATGAAGCGCATCAAGACAACTATGATGTGTTAGATGATGAAATTGGGACTTGGTTAGCCGCATTGTATGCCAAGACTAAAAAGGTGGTGTTTGTCTCGGATTCCTGTCATTCAGCGACGGTAAGCCGAGGCCCAGCCGTCCCTACTCGGGCCGTCAAAGCGGATAAACGCCCCCATTTGTTGGGCAAACGCACCTACACCCGACCAACAACGCAGCGCGGTATTCGCGTGGGTGCGGCACGAGATGATGAATCCAGCATTGAAGAGCAGATGAGTGCTGTGCAAGATGATGAATATAGCACTGAGTTCCAGAAACAAAGTGACCAATACTATGGTCTATTTACTTGGTATTGGGCGCAGAGTTTGCAGCAGGCACAAGCGGGTAACACTTGGAACGATGTTTTTAAGCAAACCTATGCCCAAGTGACGGCTTACAAAGGCCTCGACAAGCAAGCTGATATGCCGCAACCACAAATGGAAGGTGAACGTCAATTGGTGTGGTATGGTGACTTTACACCGCTACCACAGAGGATCCCGGTCTACTATCAATTTGAAACACAGGTGAAACTCCTAGTTGGTTCTCTCGCCGGTGTCACTGAAGGCTCAGTCTATCGCTTGTATAAACCTCAGCACCTCGGCACGTTACCCCGCTTGACCATTATCAAAGTGACACCGTTTGCCAGTTATGCTAAACCGGAACCAGAGACTCGTTTTAAGACCGGTGATTTGGTGATAGAGGAAAGCCATAAGTACGATTTTGCCCCCATCAAAGTGTACTTAGCAGCGGATTTTCCCGACGGCAAAGACAAGCCATTATTGCAAGCCATACGAGCAGCCTTCCAGCCGCGTCCTGATAAAACACTATCGTTCCCCGCTTATAAACTCACCGACGATCCCTATAAGGCTGATTTGCAGTTATACATCTTACGCCCCAAGCGGGAAAACGGTCAACTCATCCGTGCGCAGGCTGACGATACGTTGCCAAAATCCTTTTCAAATCAACCCCCTCAGTTATGGGTGCTGACACCGGCGCAACGGTTATTAAATGAAAAGCTGCAAATGTCATTTGATAAGCCCGAAAATAACCACGAAGAAGGCATTAAATTGCTACGGGAGAATTTAAATAAATTAGCCCGTATTCGTGAATTTAAACAACTCCAAAGTAGCGGTAGCCGGGCTTTAGCTGACGCAGTGCAAGCAGTGGCGGTGCAAGTCTTGATTCTGACTCCTGATTCTGCTTGTCAAACCGGCGCGAATTGTATGTTGTTGCCCGATTCTTCTTTGGGATGGCATCGCAAAAAGGGGCCCTATCATTTGCAAGACATTGATGGGCGCGTGAACAAAGGCGATTTACTCGCTTTCACGTTGCATAATAAATCCAAGCAGGATTATTACTGTTATGTTATCAGTCTCAGAGCCAACGGTGCTATCTATACGATTTTTCCGGATCCAGATGAAAATATGGAATCAGCCCGTCTTAATGCTGGGAAAACAAAGGTACTCATGGAGGAAGTGGTTTTGCCAATGGAAGAAGTGGGAGAGGACATTATCAAAGTGATTACCAGCACCAGTCCAATTCAAGTGTCATTATTGGAGCAACGGCCTTTTGATGTACGTGGCCAGAGATTGAATCCGTTAGAACGATTGTTACTCAATGCGATGTATGGCTGGCGAGAAGGCGTGTCGATAGAAAATGATGAATGGGCGACTGAGCAGGTAATCGTTGATGTGAAATGAGCTTGGTACTCAAACGGATGCTATCCCTTCTTAGGGATAGTATCCGTAAAATCAACAATAACTACAAGGATTGTATATAAGAAAGGATTTAAAACAGTAGTAAATGTAGCCACCCAAGTCTTTTTTTTGCCCACCATTTAATTTAAGTAAATGTAGCCACCCAAGTCTTTTTTTTGCCAACCATTTTTTAAGGTGGGCAAAAAATACCTGGGTGGCTACGTTTTGACTGTCAGGAATATCATCAACAATTATAACGAATGCTATACCTCGATGGGATAGTATCCGTAAAATCAAAGAACTACAAG
The DNA here is from genome assembly GCA_003646175.1 of Candidatus Parabeggiatoa sp. nov. 1. Taxonomy (GTDB): domain Bacteria; phylum Pseudomonadota; class Gammaproteobacteria; order Beggiatoales; family Beggiatoaceae; genus Parabeggiatoa. Next base: position 9,160 of record QNER01000098.1, on the reverse strand, counting down.
GATTGTATATAAGAAAGGATTTAAAACAGTAGTAAATGTAGCCACCCAAGTCTTTTTTTTGCCCACCATTTAATTTAAGTAAATGTAGCCACCCAAGTCTTTTTTTTGCCCACCATTTAATTTTTAAGGTGGGCAAAAAATACCTGGGTGGCTACGTTTTGACTGTCAGGAATATCATCAACAATTATAACGGATGCTATCCCTTCTTAGGGATAGTATCCGTAAAATAAATACAATATTTCGCTTCAAAAGGAAACACCCCAACACTCAGAATCCGTTGTCAAAACACCTTGCTCATGCAGCCACGCTTCGACTGTCGAGTCAAAACCTTGGGCACTCAGGTACACCGGGCAAACAAACTTGATGGGGATTCCCTTTTGTGCCAGCCATTGTGTCACCCGTTTCACCTTTGCCACAAACAATTGTGCCTCATTCAGTGTCGGGGGATTTTTGTCATTGCGGTTTTTGATTTCAAACACTAATGCCCAACAACTGTCCGCTTCAGAACCTTCCGCTAACACATCCAATTCCACCATTGTCGTTTGAGGCAACTGCAAATGATAATTCATCCAAATCATCTCAAATCGGCTTGAAGCGCAAGCTGTCAACATTTCTGCCATTTTTTATAAGTGTTGAACGTTTGAGATGGGGCGAAGCCGTTGCCGAAAATGCTCTATCGGTTTGCCCTCTTTTCGGCACTTATTGAGTTTTTGATAAACGATTAATTCTAACATTCGGCCTTTGAGTTCAGAAAGTGCGCCGACTAAGTCACTGTCAAAAAATAAGTTGTCAAATTTTTCTCTAGCTTAATAAAAAAAAAGTGTATCAAATAGTAAAAACGGTTTTGATACACTTCAAGGATGTTGACATTGTGCGGATAACACAATGCCAACTGGGTTAAGCTCGCCACCCTCTTACAAAGAGCGAGCATAACAAAAGGATAACGCGATGAAAAAACGCGATAAAGAAGACCTCTTAATTGAGGAAGAACGTCATAAACTTGCTAAAAGAATGGCCAAATGGACAAAATTTGGCTCAATGCTAAAGCAGTTTTCGACCGGCTGTTACACAATCACAATGCCAGCTCTAATAGGGCTATTATGGATAGTTTTAGGAAAGGATATCTTGTTGCCCTTTGCTATAGCAGCACTGATTGTGATATGGCTAAAAAAATAGTCCTAATTGAATAGGACAAGCCGCAAGAGATAGATTTTTTTATCTCTTGCGGTTTTTTTTACTTTCTTGTATTTCATCCAGTAACTTATTAAGTTTTCTTATCATTTTTTCCAAAAAACAACCAATAAAAATGATAAATACTCCTAATATAATAACAAATATTGATAACCAGTACAAAACCGGATTCGCATGAATATTATGATACTCGACAAGCAATAAAAAAATGACGCACACTGTCGTCAACCAGATGCCTGCTTCCCGTCGCGTTAAATGCCAGTATGGTGTCTCTGTGATTCGAGTTTTCATAGAAGTTGTCCGGTAAAACTAGACAATAAAGTGTATCACAAATTATGGAATTGTATATGAGAAAGGGTAAAAGAAGCAAAAGCATTGAGATAGCAATTGAGGCTCAAAAAATCTTTGCACCTCAGATTGGCATAGGCGTTTTTGGGGCACGTCATATTCTTGACATTAAATCTCAGGCAAACATTCAGCGCGCACTCCGGAAAAAGCCTATCATGGTGGGAAAATCGAAAAAAGTGACTTTAGCAAAACACCTAGAGTTTGGAGAATTTCCAAGGTTGATTACCAAGAGGAAGTACCGTCCTCGTTTTAAATGACAAATACTGGCTGATAAATGTGCGGTAATAGGTATCCGAAAAATCTAAAAGCCATTGGTCGTGATCCAACACTTCCAAATAAAACGGAATGACTGGACCGTTTTGATTCCACAAAATATTAAACAATCGCTGCATGATTGCAGATTTACCACACTTGCGTCGGCCTAACAGGGCACGGGATTTTGCCATTTTTCTGGGTATCAGATTAACCCAATTCATCAACAAAGCCATCTGTTCTCGCCGTCCGCAAAACAGCGACTGGTCTCCAATTCGTTCTTCAAAAGCATATATCATAAATATTTTCCCTCACAGTTAGTTGAGTACAACGAATTTTGGGTATAAACGGATAAACCCAAACAGCCCTACATTATTGCAATATTTTCATCGGCGATAGGGTGGAAAAAAAACTTGCCATGACGATTGACTGTGAAAATACCCATAATATCTATAGTTTTTCAGAAAAATAATGTAACGAAACGGATGCTATCCCTTCTTAGGGATAGTATCCGTTAATTTTGATTGGTATAAACGGATAAGCCAATCATTACTGACTTTTTTGCAAATTCGTTGATTTCGTAAATTCGTTGTGCTCAATGGTTGTGCTCAATTCATTCTAATCCGTTAAATCCGTCAATCCGCTGTACTCAGATCAATTCGCTGTACTCAATTCAATTAAACCCCATACAACACAAACGCAGCCCAATACACCGGGCGACTATAGCGTCCCCCTTTTTTGATAAACTCGCGTTTAGTAGCGGCCAATGCGTCGATTTGTCCTGCGCCGGCCTTGAGTTTGGCAAAAAAGCTGGCGACAAACTCCGCCGTCACTTCATCGGACACTTTCCATAACGTCATTAAGGTATTTTTATTACCCGCAACATAAAACGCATAAGGCAATCCCATCACGCCTTCCCCATTCACGATTTGACCCAAACCGGTTTCACAGGCCGATAACACCATCAAATCACTCTTTAAATTATAACCGGGCCATTCGCCAGCCGTCACATAACCATCAATCCCCGGTGGATTGTTGACTTGTCCTAACACAATGGCCGACAAGGCCGGGATTTCTAGACTCAGGTGGCCATGAGTCGCGAAAACCAAATAACGATATTTGGCTAGGATACCCAATTTATTGAGACGTTGTAGCTTAGCTTCCGTGGCTTCTGCGCCTTGATAGATACGCAACCGATGTTGTTTTAAGAAAAAGAGGTTTTCCAATTGCTTAAGCTCTTGCTCGGCACCGGGTAGGTTGCACCAGGTTATCTTATCCAGCTGCTTAAACGCACGGGCATAACGTTGTGGATCATAGCTGCGATGCACAAGGGCGTGGGCAATCTTAAAGTCAACCGGGTTAGGACTTCTTTTGGCCCGGTTCTGGCAAATGGTGTTCGTGTTCGTGTCTTCATAAATCGGTGCGCCCATCGCTAATAATGTACCTCTATTTTTGAGGTTTTTGTAAACGTGGTCGCGTTCTTGCAATAATTTTAACACCGATAAGGATTGCACGTAGCTGATTTGATGTTGGGCAATCACCTGTTCTTCACCGTCAAGACGCAACGTTTCAAATGGTATCAACGCCAACGGGCCATCTGGTGAGATAATCCAATGGGGTTTATCTTTGATAATCTCTTTAAGTGGGCCTAACAAATATTTTCCCAGTTGACGACTAAGAGATTCAATGGTTTGGCGTTTTTTAAATCGGATTGGCCGATTTTCTTTTAGAGCCTGCACCGATTCCTCTGGTTGTTGAGTTGGTTTCTTTGACAGTTTGTAACGATAAGTCTCCAAGTTTTTGTCGAGATTTGGAATTTCTCCTAAATCGTGCGCGGTGAGTGTTCCATCAGCTTGTAATATGAAAGCCAATACATGGTTTCCACTCACGAGGTAACTGATCAGCACAGCATCCGCCGGTAAATATTTCGCGCCTTCTTTGGCATCAACTATCTGCACATCGCTGAGTTGAGCGTATTTTTACTGTGAAATTGGTTGAACTTGCTAACCTGTTTATTTTTTTCACTCTCCAAAGCAATTTTTTCCTCCAAGAGACGATTAGCATCTACTGGCGTTTTAGCTATAAGAATAGCCTCACTTTTGCTTGCAATACTATTGTTCAAAAAGGCCAGACGTGCTTCGTTGTCTCGCAGTTGTTGTTGCTCAGCGGGTGTGAGTCCGCTTTGTTGGGCTGCGAGTTTGGCTGCTAAGGATTCTAGCAAGGTACGAGCTTTGCTCATTTCGGCGATGCGAAAAGCTTCTTCAGAGCGAGACTGCTCAATGTACAAATCGGAAAGCATAAAGTAACCGATTACCCACTGTTTAAACAAAGATTGGCGATTTTTGGCAGATAAGTCACCACTTCGCAAACTTTCAACGCGTTTCACCATTTTTTCAAGATATTCAACGCCTTTTTGAATGCTGCCTTGTGCCACATAGATTCTTGCTAACAGACGAAGGCTTTTTAGAGTGTTGGGATGTTTTTCCCCTAAAAATTCTTTCGTTAAATGAGGGGTTTGTTCTAACAAAGGTAAAGCCTCAGTTAAACCCTCAGTTAAACCTAAATCCATGTAAATTAAATCCATGTAAATTTCTGATAAATTATTTAATACTCCAATTATTTCTTGAATGCTAAGGGGATTTAGTTCCCCCAACACTTCTGTTCTTAAATGTTTTGTATACAAAGATAAGGCTTCATTCAGACGGCCTAACTCTCGGTAAATACCTGCTAAATTATTTAGGCTTATGAGAGTTTTAGGGTGCTTTTCGCCTAATATTTCTTGTTTTAAGCGATAGACTTTTTTGAGCAGAAGCAAGGCATCAGATAGGCTGCCCAAATCTTTATAAATTACTGCTAAATTATTCAAACTGGACAGGGTGCTGGGATGTTTGTTGCCTAAAACTTCCAGGGATAAACGGTAGTCTTTTTCAAGCAAAGGTAATGCTTCCTCCAAGCGCCCTAAATTTTTGTAACTGGCTGCCAAGTGAGTAAGACTTAAAAGAGTGTTGGGATGTTTTTCGCCTAACACTTTCTTTTTTAACAGATAACATTTTTCTGATAAAAGCAAAGCTTTGGAACTATTCATAGATAGGTAAATTGATACCAAATTATCAAGGCGTTGGAGAGTATCAGGATGTTCTTCACCTAAAACTTCCAGTGTTAAGCGATAGGCTTTTTCAGACAAAGGCAACGCATCATCCAATTTGCCTGTGTTTTGGTAAATACTCGCCAACTTGCTAATATTCCGAATAGTTAGGGGGTGTTTTTCGCCCAAAATTTCCTTTGCTAAATGATAGCTTTTTTCAAATAAGGGCATAGCATCGTCGAAACGATCTAAATCATCATAAATTATGCGTAAATTAATAAGACTTATAATGGTTTTAGGATGTTTTTCGCCTAATACTTTCTTTCTTAAGCGATAACATTTTTCTAACAAAGGCAAAGCCTCCTTTAAGCTGCCTAAACTTTTGTAAATGACTGCCACATTATTCAGGCTATAAAGAGCTATTGGATGTTCTTCACCTAACGCCTCCTTTGTTAAGCGATGGGCCTTTTGAGCTAAAGGTAAAGCTTTTTTTGGGGAACCTAAGTCGTGATAAATTAAGACCAAATTATTCAGGCTGCTTAGGGTTTCAGGTGCTTTTTCGCCTAAAACTTCTTTTGCTAAGCGATAAACGGTTTGAAATAAGGGCAAAGCAGTGGAAAATTTGCCCAACTCTCTATAAACGAGGGCAAAATTATTCAGGCTGGCGAGGGTTAAAGAGTGTTTTTCGCCTAAAGTTTCCTTGATTAAAGGATAGCCTTTTTTATACAAGGCCAAAGCTTGGTTTAATAAACCGACTTCCTTATAAAGGAAGGCTAAATTATTTAAGCTGATGAAGGTGTGGAGATGTTTTTCACCCAATACTTTTTTTCTTAAACGATAGCTTTTTTGACGCAAAGGTAAAGCTTGATCGAATTTGCCTAATTTGTAATGAATCCTCGCTAACGTCTCCATGCTACCCAAAGTATCAGGGTGTTCGTCACCAAGTACTTCAGTTCTGATTTTTAAGGCCTTTTCAGCAAGGCTTTCGGCCACCACTTTTACTATTCGCGCCTCTATTTGAGAATACAGGAGAATTTGACGGTCATAATCATCGGCTAATTCTAAAAGTTCTTCTTTGGTGGCAGCTTGGGCAACTGAAACGATTAAAGCCAAGCAACCGGCAATCAACAATTTTTTGAGTTTCATTAGCAATTTCCTCTTTTTAGTAAGAATACAGTGAATGTTTGACAATTGATAGCACAACGAATTCCATAAATAAACGAATAGTTATTAACACTATTACCACCAGCTATCAGTTGAGTACAGCGAATTGTTGAGTACAGCGAATTGACGAAAAAAACGAATGGAATGCTATAGTATTCCCGAAAAAGAAATTGGATTTTCAAGCTTGAAGTTGACAGGAGTCCAAGATTTATCAAGACTCTCCCAAACTAAAGTTTGGACTCCGGCTCTCCCAAACTAAAGTTTGGACTCCGGCTCTCCCAAACTAAAGTTTGGACTCCGGCCAAAATTATTTATCTGGAATACTATAGAATCAACGCCGGTGCTGATAATTCGTTTGTTTATTTAATTCGTTTATTTCGTCAATTCGTTGTACTCGCATCTAGTGTATAGAAAGTGTTTACATTTGCTGATTTAGGGCATCAGCACCTATCAAAGTACAACGAATTGGCGAAATAAACGAATGGAGATACTGAAATCAACGAACGCCGCTGCTGAAAATTGTGGCTATAGTAATCAGTAAAATCCGTCAATCCGTTGTACTCACATCAATTCGCTGTACTCAACTAATAGGTAAGTGAGAAGCGTTGGTATCCTTTCATAAGCAAATCCCTATCCTATATACAATCCTTGTCGTTATTGAAAGTGGTACGGCTCAATCCGTAAAATCCGGAAAGAAGTTGTACTCAATTCGTTCATTTCGGAAAGAAGCTGTACTCACATCAATTCGCTGTACTCAACTAATAGGTAAGTGAGAAGCGTTGATATCCTTTCATAAGCAAATCCTTTCTGATAAACAATCCTTGTCGTTATTTATTTTCGTACAAAGTTCGCTTGAAACGAATGAGTGAGAATTCTTAGGCAGTTTTTCGTACAAAGTTCGCCTGAAACGAATGATAATATGTACTCCACCAATCCGTTGTACTCAATCCAAAAGTTCTAACCCATTTTCAATACAACGTTGCCTGATTTTTTCACCAGCCCCGGGCGAAATAAAAATACCCTGTACTTGTTGATTTGGATTTTGAAGTTGCACCAATTTGACCTTCATCGCAAATAAATCGACATCATCGGATTCAGCCGTGGCTTTGATTTCAAAAACCGTCATTTGACCATTTTCGGCAATCAAGTCAATTTCGGTACCATAATATTTTCTTAAAAATATTTGGCCTTCAGTATCTATCAATTCTTGACGCAATCGGATAGTTTCGGGCTTGATGTCGGGATTTTTCAAGCCATATTGTAAGGCCAAAGCAAACAAATCTTCAAGGGTTTGCCCTTTTTTAGTGCCTACATTGCCCGTCAGGACTTTGAGCCACGCATCAAACCCGGTCATTTTATCAACAACCCGGTCCAGCCCCGTTTCCAGCTTGATAACACGACGTTTAAGTTCAAGATGATCGCTATGTACTTGCTTAAACTGCTGATTCATTTCAGCGCGCTGTTGTTTGACTTCATCACGCAACAATTCAAATTCTTCACGCAACAACTTAAATTGCTGAGTCCACTCTTCGCGCTGGGCCTCAAAGCGCTGATTCATTTCTTCACGCAACAATTGAAATTGCTGAGTCCACTCTTCGCGCTGGGCCTCAAACCGCTGATTGGTTTCTTCGCGCTGTTGTTTGATTTCCTCACGCAACAATTCAAATTGCCGAGTCCAATCTTCGCGCTGTTGTTTGACTTCATCCAACAAGCGGGCAAACTCATCCCGCCGCGGAAACTGATGAGCTATAATGCCTTCAATCGCTGTGACAACTTTGGGATTTTCCTGTAATAATTGCGGCAAAATATCAACAATGTGATCTTGAATGTAATCTTGAATTTGATTCCAATTTGGAATATCACGGATAGCATTCTTTGAAGAAATGCTATCAGGTATGGCTTTTTGTTTTGCTGACATGTTGGACTCCTATTTGGTGCAATGTGTTCCAGGGGCGTTGCCACGGGCGTAGATAATACGCACCAAAGGGGCTAGGTTTTAAAACGCCGAAGGTGCGAAATTAATAATATAGCCACCAATCCATTGTGCGTGACTAACAATCCGTAAAATCCGGAAAGAAGCTGTACTCAATAACCTTTAACGACCCAAACCTCCTTAACCTTCTCATCAACAATCAACGCTGCCCAATAATCACGACAAGATAAAATGGTACCACTGACAACAGTACGTTCACGTAACGGTTGTCCACAATAAGCCGACAAATCATCTTGAGTGAGCCGCTCAAATTTTTTGAGGACCACCATTGCTACCCGCCCTTTCAACGCTAAAACCTCGGCGGTGTCATTCTGCCGGTAGATCTGTTCGTAGATATCATACAATCTCACCTTCTGGCTTTTTTGCCATCGAGCCAACGTCTTATTACGTCTGGTCCTAACCCCTAACTTCACTGGCAAACCCCAAGTCGCCTTAGGCGATTGTTTTCGTTGCACTGCACAAGCCGTTTTTTCACAAACGAGATGACGAATAGGCTCTGGTAACTTGGCAGCTTGTCGCGCTAATTGTTGCCAAATGTCATCAGCCCCGCTGCGTCCATGTTGTTCCAACAGCCGGGCCCGATTATAAAAAACACTCAGCGGCACATTCGGTTGTTGCGCTAACTTTTCCAACGCTTGGATCGCTTTTTGAGGCTGCTTGTGTTGATACTTAATCAAAATGTGCAAGCCTTGAATTTCCAAATCATTAGGGGCTAACTGGTATGCCTTTTCTATCGCAGCTTGCGCCTCCAGATGTTCTTCAAGATAAAACGCAGTAATCGCTAAATTGACATTGGCAGGTAGATAGGACGGTTCCATCACCAACGCTTTGTTAAAAGACGCTTTAGCCTTTTTTAACAAACGCCTAGCTAATGAACTCATCTCTTCGCCTTTGGGCACCGAAGGCAAAGAAAAGCCATCAATCTGGCTAGTGACATCCAGCATTGACGGTAACCAATAGGTATAAGCTGCTTTACCCAATTCTTGTCGCGCCCGTTGCAACTCACAAAGGCCCCAATTATTAACAACTTCACGCGCTGGAAAAACGGTTGAAAATGCTTTAAAAAAGTACACAGCCTCGTCACAACGATTAAAATGACTCAGACGTACCCCAAACTGAAAATAGGG
>QNER01000097.1 GCA_003646175.1 Candidatus Parabeggiatoa sp. nov. 1 | reverse complement strand
GTGCGCTCGACCACTTTTTGCTCAAGTGTCTGATACAATAGCGCATTTTCCAGAGAAACAGCCGCTGTCGAAGACAGAATTCCAAGCACTTCCAAACGATCTTGCGTAAATGCACCCGTCGTCAAATTATTCTCTAGGTAAAGCAGACCAATGAGTTTACCTTGAGTGACAATGGGCGTACACAAAACCGATTTCGGGTGATGTTCAATGATATACGGATCAGCGGCAAAGGTTGTCTCGGCCGAAACATTGTTGAGCACCTGAGTTTCAAGTGTGCGCGACACATAGTTAATCAAGGTGATTGGAATCTCCCGGCTTTCCGCCACTGGTATGGATTGCAGCACCGTCGCACCACCCATGTTGTTGGAAATCAAGGTTTTTTTATCATACTGAGCCTCAATCACCAAATTTGCCTCTCTTTGCAAAATGAGAGTGCCTTTTTCGGCCCCAGCGTTTTCAATCACCACCTGCATCATCGTTGCAAGTAATTGAACCAGGTGGATTTTCCCAGAAATAGCTTGCGAGGCTTTCATTACGGTCGAAAAATCCAGAAATGCAGAACCCACCATGCTAGTCCCAAACACGCTTGTGGCTAGGTAGGTCATCGTTTCGCCCCTACTAAAGTGGGTTACTTCTGGTTTTAGGATGGGGGCCAGTAATTGGGGGTAGCGTTTTTCCAAATCCGCTACTTTGGCTTTCGCACCCCAGCGAGCATAACCATAGTAGGCTTCTGTCAGATAGACTGGGGCAATTTTTTCTTTACCCCACGCCAGATAGAATCTGGCCGCGAGTTCATTGGCGAGGGCTTCTTCGTTGAGGTACTCATTTTCTTTAGCCCCGGCAATGGCATAGTCATAGTAGTCTATGGCTTCAACTTTTTCACCGAGAATGCGGTGCCACTCAGCCTCTACCAAATCAAATTTATGCCGAAAATTCATTGGGGCATGATGGGCCCATTTCTGCATTTTTTCCTGATTGGCAGCGACCTTTTCGAGAATGCTGTCTTGTTCAGACTTTTGGGCATCAGGATACACCGCCAACTGTGCCAGAGAATCGTAGAAATGGAATACTGGAAAAACCAATAATCCGGTCGCCCCTTCCAAATATTGTTCTGCATGTGCGGCATTATCAACCGCTTGCCGGTCGTGTTGAAACAGATAACAGAGGATAAGTTTGTTGAAATATAAGTAGTAAAGAGCTAACAGATCATTGGCTTGTTGATGCTGCAGCGTTTCCTCCTCATGAGATTCATCGCTTAACAGGAAAAGTGGTGAACCCGCATAATCCTCCGACTGTCCCATCAAGTTTAAGAGAGCCTGATGATGTATTTTGATGTAAAACAGAACACTTTCTTGTTTAAGTTGACCCACAGCCTGGTGGTAAGTCACCATTTCTCGCTCAAGCCCGGCGAGTTCTTTAGCCGTTAAATAGGAATAGATCAGGTATAAATGCACACACAAGGCAGCAAACTCAAAATCGCCGGTTTCTACACCACCTTGATATCCCTCTAAAAGAGGCTTCAAGCTTTTCCCAACAGGCTCTTTCCAATGCCTTATAAGCCCTTCAACTGTGTCGAAGACTTTAGCTTGGAGTTCTTTAACATCGAGCCGTGCTAATAGATTCAATGCCAATTGACCAAATTGAAAGCCTACTTCAATGTCTCCTACTATTCCACATAGAATAACCCCGTAAGCAGCATATCCAAGAGTAGAATCTGGCGCATTGCCATATTTGACAGACAATTGAACCTGTTTAAACACTATCAGCGGGAGCAGTTCAGGCATGGCTCGATAGGTGGCAGGTACAAGACTTGATAAAATCCGCATAGCAGCCTGTGGAGCAGCGGCTGTCATTAGCGGCTGATCATACAGTATCTGCATAGATTTTCCTTCCAAAGCGGATTGACTCTGTTGAAGTTCCAACATAATGTCTTCTTGGCTAGGCTTTTCAGGAAACGGTACCCCTAATAACTTCAGGATCGGCAGTGCCGTTTGGATCGCTTCTAGTTGCTTGTTCTGCGCCATACAAGCCTGAATACGAACCAGATAGATTTTCACCTTGTCTAGCAGTGATCGGCCTTGGGCAAGCACTATCTCACCTAATTGCGCTTGTCGCGCAAAATCGCCGCCTAGGTATGCCGATTCGGTCGCTGACTCATACAGTGCCAATGTCAGGTCATACTGAGTTTGCCAACTATCGGCCGTCAAAAGTTCAAGCCCTACCGTTGAATATCGATTTGCCGCCGCATAAGCCGTCGAAGCTTTCGCTTTTTCTCCTGCCTTCAGATTTAATTGCGCGAGTCCCTCTCGTTCGCTTTGAACCGTGATTAACGCCACCCCAAGATTTAACTGGTTGACAATATCAAAAATGTTCTCATCAAGCGTCTCTGGTAGCGTGTTGCTTTTCAGCCGTTGCCCTATTTTCAGGTGAGTTGAAGGTTTCTGCACTTCTGGAATTAAAGAATAGGCCGCTTGTTGCACACGATCATGGAGAAACTTATAGGAAACCGATAATGCTTGCACTTCTGCAATCTCAACAGATTCTTGGGCCTGAAAAAACTTGTAAAATTCACTAATGGGTAAAATAAGACCATCTTGCAACGCTTTCCACAAGTCAGCCGCTGTTTCGGTTTGGGATTTTTCATGGACGATGGCCAGTGTGGCTAAGTCAAATTGGTTACCAATACACGCCGCAAGCTGCAACACGCTTTGCGTCTTGAGGGGCAGCTTTTGTAACTGACTCGCCATAAACTCAACCACATCATTGGTCAAAGCCAATGCCTTAACTTGGACAATATCACACTGCCAATACCCACAGTCAAAATCAAACGCGATCAGGCCTTCTTCATGCAGAAATTTGAGAAACTGATTGGTAAAGAAGGGGTTGCCTTGGGTTTTCTGAATAACCAATGTTGTCAAAGGCATCGCCCGCTCGGGAGGACAACTGAGCGTATCAGCAATCAGACGGTTCAAGGATGGCTGAGCCAACGGGGCGAGGGTCATTTGATTGATCACCGCATTGGTTTTCTGAATGTCCTCCAATGTCAGCATCAAGGGATGGGCAGGACTGACTTCGTTATCTCGATAAGCCCCAATAAGCAGCAAATAGTGGGTATCCGTTTCGCTGATTAACAATTGCATCAATTTAACAGAAGCCGAATCGATCCACTGCAAGTCATCCAAGAAAATGACCAACGGATGCTCAGCGGTGGTAAACACGTTGATAAATTTCTGAAACAAACGATTGAACCGATTTTGAGCAGCACTGGCCTCCAGTTCCGGTGCCGGCGGTTGACTACCAATAATCTGCTCTAATTCGGGAATGACCTCAATAATGACTTGGGCATTTTCTCCCAAGGTTGTCAATATCTTGGTTTTCCACACTTGCACTTGGTCAGCACTTTCTGTCAGCAGATGCCGCATAAGCGTTTGAAAGGCTTGCACTAAAGCGGCAAAGGGAATATTGCGCTTGAATTGGTCAAATTTGCCCTTGATGAAATAACCCCGTTGGCGCACAATCGGCTTATGAACTTCATTTACAAGGGCCGTTTTCCCAATCCCAGAAAAACCCGCTACTAGCATCATTTCGGTGGCCCCTTGACTGACCCGGTCAAAGGCTGCCAACAGCGTCGCTACCTCAGCGTCCCGCCCATAGAGTTTTTCGGGAATATGAAAACGGTCAGAAATGTCGTGCTGTCCAAGCGGAAATGGAGTAATGTTGCCGCTTTGTTGCCATTGTTGCTGACAACTTTCCAAATCGCGCCTTAGCCCCAACGCACTTTGATAGCGGTCTTCGGCGGTTTTCGCCATTAACTTCATAATGATATCATTTACCATTTGACCAATGGCATGATTTGTCGCCATGGGCGGCGTTGGATTGACCGCAATATGGCAATGGACTAATTCCATCGCATCAGTAGATTGAAAAGGGATTTGCCCAGTCAATAATTCGTAGAAAGTCACACCCAACGAATAAAAATCGGTGCGGTAGTCAATCCCCCGATTCATACGCCCGGTTTGTTCTGGGGACATATAAGCCAATGTCCCTTCTAAAACATTAGGGCTTTGAATTTCTTGGGTTTCTCTTGGAAGTAGAGAAGCAATACTGAAGTCAATCAGCTTCACCAGCTGGCTTTCGGGGTTAATAACCAGATTTTGCGGTTTGATGTCCTTATGGATTACCCGGTTTTGATAAAGATACTCCAGAATCTTAACCGCAGAAATGGCAACACTGAAAAACGCTTCTAGCGTCAGTGGGTGGGAAATCATGTAATCGTGAAGGGAAACACCACCAAAATCTTCCATGATAAGGGCAAACCCATTGTAATAATTTTCGATGCCGTAGATCTGGACAATCCCTTCAAAGTCAAGATTTTTGGTAATCGTGTATTGATTACGAAATTGCACGAGTTCATTGAAAGAGGGATACTCGCTTTGAAGGAATTTAATCACGACGGGTTGGTGATTAGCCTCCCGTTGTCCTCGATAAATCAAGGTTTTTTGGCTTTCATAACACTTTTCGAACATGCGATAACCGGGCAGTGTTGGTGTTGTGTCTGTCATATTATTTTCTCCGTTTTGGAAAGTCACCTCAAGAAGGTAATACTTAATTAGTAACTGATGTTACGCACATTGCTTCTTGAAGTCATGAGCGGTGCAATAAAGCGGAAGTTCCTGACCTGGATGATGTTTGGTGAAAGGCCAACCAATCGGGGCTTGCGCGGGGGGCAACCACAAGGAATTGCCCCTACAATTTTTCAATGTAGGGGCAATCCTTTATGATTGCCCCTGGCCGACTCATTTTGAAGACTTGTCACAGCGCAATAAAGCGGAAAGTTCCATACCATGATAAAGTTTGGTGAAAGGGATTTCCCCTACAATATATAGCGTTTCCCGATTGCATGAAATACAAAAATAGGTAAACAAATTTAAAGGTTTTAAAGCACCGAAGGTGCGAAATTAATATAGCCAGTGTAACGACCTGGAACTCAAATTGTATTTGACGCAATCGGGAAATGCTATATCATTCAATGTAGGGGCAATCCTTTATGGTTGCCCATCGATTTCATTTTGAAGCGTTGTGCGTCATAGAGTTTTTTTTTAAATGAAATGCGAAGGCCGTTATTCGCTATTCGCTATTTGAGATTATCCCTGGCCGTGAAATGAAAGGGGCAGCCGCAAGGGATTGCTCCTATAATATGATATCACTATATGGGAATTCCTTTATGGTTTGCCGATCGATTTCATTTTGAAGCGTTGTGCGTAACATGAGTTAGTAATTGGTAATTGATAAAAAGTACTAAGAGCTATAGTTTTTCAGAAAAATAATTTAAGACAAGTGACGGATAGCATCCCTTCAAGGAATGCTATCCGTGAATTTATTTATCTGAACATCTCAGGAGTCCAAACTTTAGTTTGGGCACTGGTATTGAGTGCCATTAGTGTACCATACTAATGGTTGGTGGTGGGCAAGCGGATTGTTAGCTTGAGTGCTTATGTTTCTGGTCTGGAATTAGCGAGGCTTCCCTTCGGTTCGTCCATCATGAACAAAACCTCAAAAAACCGTACCCTTGTTCAGCTTGGCTACGATGAAGCCTTTTTGAACCTAAATATCTTATAAGTCAATATTTTATTTACCATATCGGTGTAGACTTTGGAACCCGGTAAAGCCAAAAATTCACTCATATATTTATTATCATCAAAAGCCGCTAAGTTTCTGGTTGCCACTTCATCGCATGATAACAACACATTGCGCGTGATATCTCGATCAACTTCGAGAATAAAGCCCATTTCCTGCAAAGTAGATAAATAGTCTGATATCCGTTCCGTTGGCAGTGTATCCGTGTACAAGAAATATCCCCCTCTGTTTAACACTCGATAAACTTGGGCAAAAAAAGCGGAAATATTGGGGTAAATAGAGGCTGATTCAACGTTAGTGACAAGATCAAATTGACCGTCATCAAAGGGCAAATTTTCAGCATCCCCTTCAAGAAATTGTACATGGTTGTAATTATAATTGGCTTGGCAAAATGCAATCGCATTGGAAGAAAGATCAATCCCCGTGATTTCTTGGGGATGAAAGTATTCCGCAAGAACCGAAATAGTCCCACCTCTACCACAACCCGTATCAAGTAGCCGACAACTCGTCAGATCGCAATCACCAATCAGCTCCAGCACTAATTTGATGGAATTTCTACTCATGAGGCGCTGGGGTAATTCAATGGTGGCATATTGTGGCGATTCATTAGCCACATAACCGTAATTTAAAAATATAGCATGCTGACCAAATGCCGTTGAATTGAGCTGTTGAGTGATGGTATTGTAAAATTGTCGGATTTGGTTTTTTACGTCATCACCGTTGATTTCATCAGGTGTGGCTTGATTCTGTTCAGTGGCGATTTTGCTCTGGTCAAGATGGGGCTTCAGCTTGTCAGCTATCACTTTCACATGAGGCTGGTAATTCATGGTGCTGTGATTGCCGGGCACGTCATAAACTTCTATTCCCCCGGTAGCTACCTTCTCCCACCCCTGTTCTGGATGTTCAGGCATAAAAGAATTTGGCTCTTTGGCGCGAAAATAAATAATTCGCCCAGAATAAATTTGTGCTTGATAACCAACAATCATTTGAATATGCTGCTTAAAAAGACGCAAAAAATCACGGGCGTGTTCTAACGCCATTTGAGGGACGAAATCTTTAACCAGTTTGCTTTGTGTGGCCAAAAAATATCTTAGTTGTTCTTCTTCGCTCAGTTGTTGAATCTCAGCCACTGAAACCATAACCCCCTCTCCAACATTCAACAAGTAAGCTAGAATAACGGCTTCATCCATTTCGGGCAGTTTGTTACAGTCATAAAGAGAGTCTATCATGGCGAGCAATGTGACTTTCTGTTCCTGCGCTTGAAGTTGTTGCGCGATCTCAAAGGCCATTGTACCGCCAAAGGAAGAGCCACCTAAAAAATAAGGTCCTTCCGGCTGACGAATACGCAATGCTTTAATATAATAAGCGGCCATCTCTTCAACACACTTAAAGTTAAAGGCTATATTGCCCTTCTCATCAACTTGTTGTAGCCCATAAACCGGTTGCTCTGGCCCTAAACAGCCGGCTAAGTCACGATAGGCATAAATCTGTCCCCCGGCTGGATGAATTAAAAACAAAGGTGGCTTAAGTTTATTACCGGCCTGAATTTCTACTAATGTAGACGGTAATAAGGAATCAGGTTGAATGAAGGCTTTATCTAATTGCTTGTTTGTGATTAAATCAGATAACTTAGCAATAGTCGAGGCCTTTAAAAAAGCATCGGGAGAAAGTGCCACTTGAACCACTTCACGTAACTTGGCAATCAGTTGAACCGCTACTAAGGAATCGCCACCTAAGTCAAAGAAATCATCATAAATGCCTATGGGTTGGATACCCAAAAATTGTCCCCACACATCTGCAATGGTCTGTTCAATTTGATTGCGTGGAGCCACATAGGCTTGATTTAATGCTGGCCGGTTATTCTGTGGTAAGGTTTTTAGAACGGTTTCAGCCAGTGGCAATGTATGTATCTTCTCCAATTCCGCAATATCAACGGTTGATATCATGACTTGAGGGAAGGCATTATCCAAAATCCGGTCAAAACTCTCTACCCCTTCAGAAGATAACAACCCAGATGTTTCTAAAAAGTTAGGTTGCCGAATTTCAGGGTTCAGCCATGGCTTCTGTTTCCATTTTTTCTCTGCTTCTACTGATATCCCCACTTCTTTCCAATCACTCCAGTTTATCGTGACGGTGAATGTGCCGTCTTTGGCATCTTTGTAATGAGTAAAGGCATTGAGAAATTCACAGCCGGCATTGTAGCCAACCTGACCAAATTTTGCTTGATAGAGGAAAGTGCCAACCGATGAAAAGAGAATCAACAAATCCAGTTCAACATCTTTGAATAGGCGATCCAGTACCAATGTGCCAGTCACTCTAGGAGCCACTATCCTTTCTATACTCTCTTTGGTGCGTTTTTGAATCACGCCTTCATAATCAGCAAGACCCGCACAATGAATAACCCCATTGATGTGACCAAAACGCTGTTGGGCTTGAACAATCACAGCTTGCATCTGCTCTAAGTTAGCCACATCCGCACTAGCGACTAAAACCTCTGCGCCTAATGCTTCCAGTTCTTGAACCTGCCGAATTTTGCCACTGATGCTATCTTGGGTGTCATGGCTGACTAACCATGGTTCCCACTCGTGACGGGCAGGAAAAGGGGAACGTCTCGTTAAAATAAGTTTGGCTTGTATGGTTTTTGCCAAATGTTTAGCCAGCACCAGTCCAATTGCTCCAAGCCCACCCAAAATCAGATAAACGCCTTTTTCCCGTAATCGAGGTGTCTTTCCTACCGGTTGCTCCAAACGGACGGGTTCAAAATCCGGTACCCAACGATAATTGCCGCGATAGGCGATAAGCGGAACAGAGGATTGGGCTTGTAGTTCTTCAATCAGCCGATCTATCAGTTTTGGCTCGCTTTGGCTTTCTGACTGGGGAAGAATAACATCAATGTGACAACAGGTGAGGTTGAAATACTCCAGAGGAATAATTTTAACGGGTCCTAGCAGCGTAGCTTTTTCTGGACACAGTGCCTCTTCTTCTCCGGTGACTGCGTGCATATTATTGGAGATAACCATCATTTGACGCGTTTTGGTAACATTCTGCTTCCCAAGTGCTTGTGCCAGAAAGATAAGGCTATATAAACCGAGATTTTGAGATTCTTCCAAAGACTCAAGACTTAATTGTGTGTTATCAACCGGGGTAACACGCCAACAATGAACAATTGTCGTGGGGATTTTGTCGATGGTGCTAAGTTCTTGGAGTAGGGCCTCGTAGTCATTAGGACCGTCCGGATTGAGGGTATAGAGGCATTCACCCTGCCTAGTAAACGCTTCTCCTACCTTGACACTAATAACATCCTGCCCCTCTCGTTCCAGTCGTTCTCCCAGTTTAGAACCTAACCCGCATTCATCGATGAACACAAGAACGGGGGATTCAACCGAACTCTCTTTGAGTTGACGGGGTGAAATAACTGCTCGTTTCCATGAAGGAATGTAGAACCAGTCGGCAATGTCTGGCTTTTTATCAGGCCCTTGAGAAGCTCGGATGTTCTGTGCCTGTTTATTATTGGTTGAATGCGCTTGGGCTTGTTTCGATGTAAAGTTGACCCATTTGTCAAGCTTAGGCTGTAGATGAGTTGTCGAAACCACAATTTGATTAAACTGATTAAGCTCACGCCAACAGAGGATACGTTGAAGCGCATTGCTCCCTTCTGCTGCTGTCATGAAGTTTATAGAATCAGTGAGTTTGTTAGGAACAACCTGTTCGGTACTCCAGTTATCCCAGTTGACACTCATCCAAGGAATGGAATGTGACTGATTCTGTTGATAAGCGAACGCATCCAAAAATTGATTAGCCGCTGCGTATGAACACAACGCTGGTCCGGCTATGACAGAAGAGAGAGAAGACATCAGTAAACAAAAGTCCAGTTCTCGCTCTTGCAAAATTGCAGACAAGACTAGAGCTCCGTGGGCTTTGGACTGAAAATGCTTATTGCCGTCATCTTGTTCAAGGTTTTGAATAAGGCATAATGCGTCTTTAGGTAAACCGGCTGCATGAATCACACCATTGAGCTGTTCAAACTGTTTCTCTGCTTGGGCAATCACATTTTCCATTTGGCGCAGATTTGCCACATCAGCACTAACAACCAGAACCTCAGCACCGAGTTCTTCCAATTGTTGCACTTTACGGATTTTCCCGCTAATACTATCCTGCTCATTGTGAGTGTCTAGCCATTCAGACCACTGATTCTTGGCAGGTAAAATTGAACGCCCCGTTAGGATAAGTTTGGCGTGGACGGTCTTGGCTAAATGTGTCGCTATCAAAAGCCCAAGTCTGCCAAGTCCGCCAGTGATAAGATAAACGCCACCTTCTCGCAAGCGTGCTTTTTCTGGGCGATCTTCTTCTAAGCGCATCTCTGTAAAAGTCTGCACCCAACGTTCAGTGCCACGATAGGCCACTATTCGCTCAGAAACCTCCCGTTGAATTTCACTCAGAATTTGGTTGACTGGTAAGTCTTTACTTTCTTTCTCTGACTGTGGAATGAAAACATCAATATGCCGGCAATTTAGGCTGTGGTACTCTTGCGAAATTGTTTTGATCGCGCCAAGTACAGTCGTTTTTTCGGGGCTGATAGGTTCCCCTTTTTTTACAGCGTACAAATGGTTTGACACCACCGCTATTTTCAACTTTTCAGTAAAATTCTTCAGTGCCTGCACAAGAAAGATAAGACTGTAGAAGCCTAAATTCTGAAACCTTTCAAAGGACTCAATCTCTAACTCCGGGAAATGATTTTGGGTAACATTCCAGCAATGGACAATGGTTTTTGGAATTTTACCCAGGTGTTCAAGTTCTTTGATTAACGCATGGTAATCATTGGAATCTTCAGGATTGAGGCTATAGAAGCGCTCGCCTAGCTTGGTAAAAATTTCTCCTACCTTGACACTAACAACCTCTTCTCCTTCAAGTGCCAGTTGTTTCACCAGTTGAGAACCCAATTCCCATTCATCAACAAACACAAGCACCGGATATTCCACCGAACTGTTACTGGAGGGTGAAAGATTTAACGGTTTCCATGATGGTACATAGAACCAATCAGCCATATCTGACTTTTTATTTTCTGATAGTTGAGTTTCTGGTTCATTCGATTCTACCCAGTACCGTTGCCGTTCAAACGGATACGTTGGCAAAGAAAGACGCTGACGGTGCTCCTTAGCATAAAATCTTGACCAATTGATGGCTATGTTTGCCATCCACAGTTGCCCCAACGTATTTAACAAAAAGGCACTGTCCGACTGTTGCTCTTTGGGATGGCGTAATGAAGTCAGCACTAACTGCCCGGCATTATCAGGATGTCGTTTAGCAAATGTGCTTAAAGTGCGCCCGGGGCCAATTTCTAGCAGAATCTGATGAGGCACTTTTAAAAGGTGTTGTAATCCCGCCGCGAAGCGTACGGTTTGACGCAGATGTATCGCCCAATAGTGAGGTGAAGTTGCGTCGGTGGCACTCATCCAAGTCCCGGTGACATTGGAAATAAAGGGTATTTTGGGTAGTTTTAAAGGGATTTTTTGCACATGCCCAAGGAAGCGTTCCAAAATAGGCGACATCATCTCGGAATGAAACGCATGAGAGGTATGCAAATGTTGACACTCTATGCCTTGTTCAGCCAATTGAGCCGCAAATTGTGCCACCGCCTCAATAGTGCCCGATACCACGCACTGAACCGGCACATTGATAGCGGATAAATTAAGGTTTTGATTGAGAAATGGGCGTATGTCTTGTTCAGAAAGTGGTACTGCCAGCATAGCCCCCGGCGCAACGGATTGCATTAATCGCCCCCGCGCTGCCACTAACATTAATGCCTCTTCTAAAGTAAATACCCCAGCTAAACATGCGGCCACATATTCACCGATACTATGTCCTATCATCGCTTTGGGCTGCACACCCCAAGCCATCCATAATTGTGCTAACGCATATTCAATGACAAAGAGGGCGGGCTGAGCAATTGCGGTTTGTTTTAAATCAGGGGAAAACTCAATATTTTGCTCTCCCCCCTTTCCCAAAGGGGGGATTTGAACAGTAGGATATAACACTGTCCGCAGATCAAGCCCCAGATGGGGTTTAAGAAATTCTGCGCAACGATCAACATATTCACGAAACACCGACTCTGTTTGGTACAGTTCCAAACCCATATTGACATACTGTGTCCCTTGCCCGGAAAACATAAACACCACCGAGGGCTCTTGATAATTTTCTAAAGTGTGGCTAACAATCCGTTTAGCCTCTCGGGTTTCCAGCGCAGTCACAGCATCTTCAAGTGTTTGACACACTAACAGACGACAATGGTCAAAAACGTGGCGCCCCACTTGATAGGTGTAGGCAACATCTGCAAGATTTAAATCAGGATGTTGTTTGAGATGCTCAAGCAATTGAGTGGTTGCTGTTTCCAGTGCGGTGTCAGTTTTTGCCGATAGTAGCAATAATTGCCAAGGCCGATTAATTTTTGGTTTTTCGGTTTCAGATGCAGGCTTGGGTGCTTCTTCCAACACAACATGGGCATTTGTACCACCTATCCCAAACGAACTCACGCCCGCACGGCGGGGAAAGCCGTTGGTTTTCCATTCGGACAGTTTGGCATTGACATAAAAAGGGCTATTAGCCAAATCCAGTTTTGGGTTAGGCGTTTCAAAGTGCAAACTAGGCGGTAGTAATTGATGTTTAAGTGCCAGTACGGTTTTAATTAAACTGGCAACACCCGCAGCTGTATCTAAATGTCCAATATTGGTTTTTGCTGAACCAATGGCACAATAGCCTTGTTTATCAGTTGTTGCCTGAAAAGCTTGCTTTAGTGCCGCAATTTCAACCGGATCGCCTAGCGGAGTTGCCGTGCCATGCGCTTCCACATAACTGATGGTTTCAGGTGAAATATCGGCCAGTGTTAACGCTTCTACAATAACCCGCGCTTGTGCATCCACACTTGGCGCGGTGTAACCAATTTTCAAAGCACCATCATTGTTAATTGCAGCTCCTTTAATAACCGCATGAATGGTATCGCCATCGTTCAGCGCATCTTCTAATCTTTTCAACACCACGATACCCACGCCATTGCCACCAACGGTGCCTTGTGCTTTGGCATCAAAAGCACGGCAGTGCCCATCAGGAGACATAATCATGCCTTCTTGATACAAATAGCCGGATTTGATGGGTAGTGAGATGGACACACCACCCGCTAATACCATATCGCATTGATAATCTAAGAGGCTTTTGCAACCCATCACGACAGCCACTAGGGAGGTAGAACAAGCGGTTTGCACCGTGATGCTGGGGCCACTGAGGTTGAGTTTGTAAGAAACGCGAGTGCATAAAAAGTCTTTATCATTACCAGTAAGAATTTGGTAACTGCCAACGGTTTTTCTGAGTTCAGGGTTAGCATAAAGGTTTTCTAATAAATAAGAGTTGCGACTCACCCCACCATAAACGCCGATTGCCCCTGAATAGGTTTTAGGATCATAACCGGCGTTTTCCAGTGCTTCCCAAGCACATTCTAAAAAAAGACGTTGTTGTGGATCGATAATTTCTGCTTCTCTGGGATTAAAGTCAAAGAAGGCGGCATCAAATTCTGCGACATTATCCAGTATGCCTTTGGCTTTAACATAATTAGTATCCGCTAACACGGCCGGATCAATGCCTGACGACAGAAGTTCTTGGTCAGAAAAAAAGGTAATGGATTCCACACCATTTTTTAAGTTGTGCCAAAATTCATCAATATTTTTGGCCCCTGGAAATCTACCGGACAGGCCGACAATGGCAATGCTTTCCTCTTCTAATTCATAAGTGTCTGAATTCTCCATTTTTTTACTCTCGGTAATGAAAACGACAAGGATTAGTTATAGGTATCCAGATAATTATTTAGTCCCCTTTAGGGGACTTGAGCTTTTAGACAACTGCTTTCGCGCCAAAATTTTTGCGCGCAAAAACTTTGGCGCGAAAAGCTGTTGGCTACAAACCAAT
>QNER01000096.1 GCA_003646175.1 Candidatus Parabeggiatoa sp. nov. 1 | reverse complement strand
GTTATATATTGTAGGGGCAATCCCTTGTGGTTGCCCCCTTTGCGGTTGCCCTTTCACCAAACATCATCATGGTATGGAACTTTCCGCTTTATTGCACAAACTGTGACATCGTCGAGGCAATGTGCGTGACATCAGTTATTATGATTAACACCTTCGTCAAATTATACTTATGTAATAGAACGATTTAATTTACTCGATAAAATTCAAACACTTATATTTTTAGTGTTCTGGCTTTTTGTACAGGACAAAAAGCTGTTCAAGTCGTGATGCTATCGCTTTTTGTGGCGTATGTATCACTCGATGGACAAGCCGTTTTTTGCAAACCGTTGATTTTAAAATAAATATTTTGGTGCCTAAAAACTAATTTACTTAAAAATCAATGAGTTGCATATCTAAACTAAACACTCAAAAATTGATTGCCGCCAAATAACCTCAAAAACTTGAACATCGAGTATCACTAAATAAAAGAGTTCAAGTCGTTGACTTATCCCCAATAGTGATACTATCGCAAAAAAAAGCGATAGCATCACGACTTGAACAGCTTTTTGTCCTGTACATAGCACTACGACAATTGCGAATCGTTCCCAAGTTTCCGGCAGAAACTGGGGTTCGAGCCGGCACATTATTTTTTGTTCGAGGTACCTACGGTAAGGGCGGCTTTTGGCAATATCTGTTCCACCGCATGAAGTTTTTGCTAACTACATAAGCATCTGATCTGAGATCTTTTTTAGCCGTGCTGAAAACTTTTGGTGACTTAACTTTGCTGGGTATGTTATCATTTTTATATAAGGGCGTAACTTTGGCACCTGATTTTCCAATCGATGGGGCTACAACATATTATATTTAATTAGGGAGTACCAAATAAATAAGTACTTGCGCAAGAGTTTTCAGGTATTTTGTATACGAAAGTAATTGTTTTTATTAGATTTATTTTTTAAAATGCCTGCACGGGTACTTAACTTTCAAAGCCAACTATTTTTGAGCACAAAAACTTTTGCCTCCAAACTCAGACGAAAACGCAGAAAACCAAGTTTTTGCTAAAACTGGGTTTTTGCCTATAGACGTTCAGATAAATAGTTTCACAAATCCAAAAAATCATTGCTAGTTTTTCAATGAGTTAAGATATACCAATGTGAAATTATTTACCTTAAAAACTATAGTACTTTGTCAAGAAACTTTTGTCGGGTGATATTTTTATTTAGGAACGTGCATGAAACAACTTAGTCAACTTTAGGGCAACCACAAGGGATTGCCCCTACGAATCATCATGTTACGTAGGGGCAATCCTTTATGGTTGCCCCAATTATTTCATGCACATTCCTTATTTAATAATATTCATAAAGTTAGTGAATTCTCAACCAGACAAAATAAAATTGACAGTGTGCTAGGACAATTATTTTTTGTTGTTCCTTGCTAGATTGCTTAAACGACATGCAAAGGCGCAGCATATATTGGCAAAAATGCCCGTTTCGATACCATCTTCGCACAGGCAGACTATCCTCTATTTGATTTTACAAAGTTTGATAAATCAGTTTGCATCCTGCTAATGTATGCGTACTGACTGACGATTAAACTTGGCTTTGTAGATGCTGGTTTTAAAATACAAGGCTTGATAAATAGTTTGCATCCTGCTAATGTATGCTTTACTATTCGATCAAACTTGGCTTTGCATAGGCACCTTTTAAAAAAGGTTATTTTCGGTAAAACCGCAGACGGCAACACGGTGGATTTATCGGGCGAGGAAAAAACGCAAAATATTTTGTGTATTTACATTGGTTTTGGTGGCTTTGCAAAGCGATAACAACCCAACACATATTCAAAACCGCTTTTTAAGTGGATGACGCTTTAAACAACTTTAAAAGCGACATACATTTTTTGATAGTGCCTCACGAAGTAGTGGTAAAATATTTCATTTAATATCAAATGATTATGTCAAACCTGAACTTTGATCGTTCCATCAAGTTTACGCCAGTAAAAATGGAATATCCTATTTATTTTCAAAGCGTCTTCTTTAAAAACGCCTCCATCATGGGATGATAGTTAGTCTCCCGATCTCGGTAAATGCTTGATTTTTATACCACTACCTCTAGAGCACTACCCATTTTTTTAGCATGTACTAAGGACAATAAAAGTAAAAAACAGGATAGCAAAATGTCCAACCCAACCCCTACGTCAATCTCTATCATCGTGCCCACTTACAAAGAGGTAGAAAATATACCAAAATTAGTGGAACGTCTTGAACAACTGAAAACTCAGTATCCTGACTGGGTAATAGAATTGCTCGTTATAGACGATGACAGCAGTGATGGTACTGAACTGCTTGTCGAGTTGAAACAACCTTGGATACGTCTTATTGTCCGCACGGAAAATCGTGGTTTAAGCCAAGCCGTCGTTGAAGGGCTAAAACAGGCAAAACATGAATTTCTTGTCGTCATGGATGCGGATTTAAGCCACCCTCCGGAAAAAATTCCCGAAATGGTTCAGCATTTAAAAAAAGGCGCGGATTTTGTGCTTGGCTCACGTTATGTTCAAGGTGCCTCAACGGATGTTGATTGGGGGATGTTTCGTTGGCTCAATAGCAAAGTAGCAACGTTGTTAGCTTGGCCTCTAACCCGTGTTAAAGATTCGATGTCTGGTTTTTTTGCATTGCATCGAACAACTTTTGAACAAGGCAAATACGCACTTAATCCCATTGGTTATAAAATTGGGCTAGAATTGCTGGTAAAATGTGACTGTCAAAATGTTCATGAAATACCGATTCATTTTGCCGATAGACAATATGGTGAAAGTAAACTATCATTCAAAGAACAGTTGCGATATATCCAACATCTGCGCCGTTTGTTCATTTACCGCTATAGCCTTGGGACGCAGATGGCTCAATTTGCAGTGGTGGGTACGTCCGGTGTATTCGTCAATTTATTTGTTCTAACTATACTTATATGGTTTAATGTTATTGTTGAACTCGCTGTTGCACTAGCTATTGGCGTATCAATGGTATCCAATTTTGTTTTAAACCGTCGCTTTACTTTTTCATCGGCACGCGATGATTCGATTATCAAACAATTCTTAGGTTTTGTTGGGGCCTCCGCCATAGGTGCGGTGGTAAATTATGCCATAACACTTTACACGCTGACATTGATACCAACCCTTATACCCCAGTTAGCCGCTCTAGTAGGCATTCTTGGGGGTATGTTCTTCAATTTTGCTATCAACCGATTTTTTGTGTTCAAGGATAAATGATGCCAACCTTATTCCCTTGGTTCTTTGCACGTAATACTGGTAGGATTCCCGCTCTGATTATATTGGTTTTAATCGTTGCGGCATCAGTTCTCTGTGCCGCAATGTTCCTACCCCAGCAAACACTTTGGGTTGATGAAACCACTCAGATGAGCGGATTGACTTTAAATCCTATTGAAGTTGTCAATTGGCTAACCAGTGGTAAGGATGCTAAACAATATGGATTCGGTGTACCGGCCGACCGCATGCCACCCCTTAGTTATTGGCTAGGTTGGGGATGGTCAGCAATTTGGGGCTTAAGTGAAACGGCGATGCGCTGGTTGGGTGTGGTATTAGTGGCAATCGCTGTGGGGGTGGTTTTTGTCACCGCTTATAAAATAGGGGGGCTTGATGCTGCAACCGTTGCCGGTTTTCTTTTCGGCTTGTCACCCAATGTGTTGGTAACCGCCGTAGAAATACGTGCTTATCCATTGTTCTTATTACTTTCTGCCGGTAGTTTTTGGTTTTTTACCCGTATCTTAGCCCAACCGGATAAATATCGTTGGCAACATATCACTGGGCTCGTACTGTGCTTAATTTTAGCCATGTACACCCATTTTTATGGGGTCGTGCTTGCGGGTGCGTTGTTAAGTGCTTGTTTGTTGGTGGTTTGGTATGCTAAAGGTCGCTGCTGGCCCATTATTATCAGTATTGGCATTGTAGGTATAGCCCTGTTAGGTTTGACACCTTTTGTGCTAAATGCCTTTTCAGTTTCACATAGTGCGACGGAAAAGAATTACCTCTATGGTATTGTACGTTTACTCTACCGTTTATTTGTACACCCCACTATGGGAGTTAACCAAATTGTGGTGGGGGTTGCTGTGGTGTCTGCCATGATTCTGGGTCTGTTAGCTATACCCATAAAAAAAGATAACTATGTTCAAAAGGGAATATGGCTTGCTCTGATAGTGGGATTTATAACGGTGGTGGCAACCCACTTTGTGTTGTCATCATTTGGTGCAACCGCGCCAAGTTATAACATTTGGATGCTACCGGGGGTTTATTTGCTACTGGCTTGTGGGTTAGCAGTCACCTATAAACAAAGATTACGCAAATTAGCGATAGTTGCCGCGGTGTTATTGATTGGTGCAAATGGATTTGCGGCAAGTCAGTTAATTATTCATGGTGAATACTTTGCTCATGGACCCCATCAAAAAATTGCGAGCTTGATACATCGTCTAGGATCTGATAAAGTATCCATTATTTATGAGAATTCTAATGTGCCGATTGGATATTTCCCGCTCCGTTATGAATTTGGTAGCCAACTTCCTCAGTATCTACATAAATCAGGCGACATTGAAAATATTAACGTACTGAGGCTGCCGAAAAAAGATTCCAAGCTTGACCCCCTAACACTTGCATCACCTTTCGTGCTAGTGATTCGCGCACGGCAACAGTATGCCAAAGAACTCAGACAGCAAATTCATTACGGTGATAAAGCAACCCCTGAAGGTCCAGTTTCGCTCGCCTTTAGACAATCTGAACGTTGGCAGTTTATTGAGAATCATTTATTCGTTGCCTTTGTCGCCGCTGATGTCGTTTTTTTTGAGCAAATAACCTCACCATAGTTGTATATTAATTGTGGTCTTATATATATTTTCAGTTCATTACAGAGTCGAGGCTTTAGCTGGGGTACCTTATCGCGGCTTGACTCCGTGAAAATATTTCGATTGTAACGGATTTTTGGGAAAGCCATAAAAACGGGTTATTTGATGACTCTCTCAAAACGAATTATTCTGAGAATTATTCTGATTGTAACGGGTTTTTGGGAGGGCATTGGAAATTGGTAATGATGAACGATAAATCGGTGTATTCAATCAATACCTTCGCTAATTTTATAAGTAATTTTTTTTAAATATTGATGATTCGCCAAGGGTTATCAAGGGTTATCAAGGCGGTATTTTTATTTTATCCATATATATCAAATCAATACCTTCGCAAATTTTATAAATTCGCTGCGAGCCATGGATGGCGAGTAGTCTCTGTCCGCTTTAGCGCTTTCTTCAGAAAGCGCAAGCCGTCGTAAAGTCATAGGGGAACGATTCCTCCGCCTCGGGAGGAGAGTGGTACTGGACAGCCAGAGCCCAATCAAATCCGTGTCGCGGGAAGCAAAGGTAAAATGGGCATGGATGCCCATTTTACTAATCGAAGCCCCGTCGATACTAAGTGTTTTTTAAAGTGTATCGCCAAAGTTCGTGTACAGCTTAACAGACGTTTTTTTGATTTTATCAATACAATCGAATGAGTTATTAATTTAAAGGTTCTGTGCAAAAACGCCCTTCGATTTTTAATGGATAATCCGGCGTAATTTTGAATAAACCGTGTCATTGTTTTTTTTACGACACTTTGTTCTCCTGAATTTCTGAACTGCGGTTGGCGAAAATCACATATAAATTAGGATAGAATCCGCTATTAAGATAAACAACACGGGCGATTTTGGAAAATAAGGCCGGGCTGCGATGTTGTCCGCCTTACAACCAGCAATGACGAAAACGGATATACAGGGTGAGGCAAAACAGCAAACCATTTGACACGCTGCCATCCATCAGTTATATTTACTACATACTTTCAGACAGAGGAATTCATGTTGCAACAATTCAATTCGTGGGAAAGTGAGAGTTTCTCACTTTCCGCACTTTTGCTTAATCTTATTATTGGCGTGGTTCTTTCATTAGTACTGCGTTGGCATTTCAGGCGATTTGGCTCAACCTTATCCAACCGAGACGAATTTGCTCAGGTATTTCCATTTATACTGTTAACAACTGTACTCATTATTAGCGTGGTGAAGTCTTCCCTTGCCCTCTCCCTAGGGTTAGTGGGTGCCCTTTCGATTGTGCGTTTTCGTACTCCAATCAAAGAGCCTGAAGAATTGGCTTACCTCTTTATCGCCATTGCAATGGGGTTGGGATTGGGAGCGAATCAGACACTGCCCACCGTAGTAGCTGGCTTGTTTATTCTCGCCGTGATGGCGGTTCTCAGATGGACTCGGCGAGAAATTGAGAACAAAAGTCTACATCTTTCCATAGACTGGCAAATTGATGAAAATGAACATTCTGACCGCTACTTAGAACACTTAAATGAAGTGATTTCCAAACATGTGTTGAACAGTGATCTCAGGAGATTTGATGTTCGCCAAAATTCTGTGGAGGCCACTTATCTTTTGGATATTGCCAGTACTGATAACATCAGTGCCCTCATTGACGAATTGCGGCGCACATTCCCTACAATTGGGGTTACATTCCTAGATCAAAATCAACTACCAAGCGTATAAATGCCATGCAAGTTAAAGTACCAAGCAACCACCTGACAATCCGGCAGGAAAAACGGAAATCTAATAAATTTTCACTGTTTGTGAAGAGACGAGGGTTAGTTTTATTATTTTTAGTGGTTATTTTTGTCTTTTCAACAAGTTTGATAACAATAGAATACCTCTCAGGCTGGCTGAAAAAAACGGGCAACACATACTTGGCAGAACGTGTGGGTTACAAGGTATGGGGAAATGTTGGCCTGCTACAAGCGGTGAGCAGGGTGCCAGCACGGTGGTTCAATACCTTGGGGGCGGATATCCCGACACTGGTTATTGACATTAAATTCAAACATTTGCAAAAACTCTATAAAAAGCGGGCGGATGCATTGGCGAAGAAAATTCTTGTACAAGGACCAGATGACTTTGTCCCAGCCGCTATAAGACAAGGAAACAAAACCACCAAAGTCGAACTGAGGCTGAAGGGAGATTTGACTGACCATTTGCAAGGAAAAAAATGGTCTTTACGTATCCATGTGAAAGGCAAAAATCACATTTTCGGACTCAGACGGTTTTCTATTCAACATCCCATGACACGTACTTTTCAGGGAGAGGTGCTTTTTTTTGAAACCTTGCGCCATGTGGGTGTTTTGACCCCCCGTTATTTCTTCGTGAATGTCATTGTCAATGGTGATGATATAGGTATTATGGCCGTGGAAGAGCATTTTTCTAAAGAGCTTCTGGAAGCAAACGGGCGACGGGAAGGTGTTATCATCCGATTTGATGAATCTTGGTTCTGGGGGGCAGAATTGCCGTCGGGCAAGACTTTCGTTTTCAATAGTTATAAGAATGTCCCTATTGATGCCTTTCGTTTTTCCCGCATAGCCAAATCAGAAAAATTATCTAGGGACTATGCTATTGCTGTGGGGCTACTCCGTGGTTTCGTCAATGGCGAACTGTCTGCCTCAAAGGTATTTGATGTAGAACTTATGGGACGGTTCTTGGCTGTGGCGGAACTCTGGGGAGCATATCACAGCATACGTTGGCATAACCAGCGCTATTATCTGAATCCGCTGACCATGAAGTTGGAACCTATCGGTTTTGATGCGGACATTTATAGTAGTGCAGCTATTCAAAAAGGAGACTACGAAGGAAAACGTTTCATTCAAAATTCGGCAATTGTCGCTGCGATGTTGAACGATCCAGCTATCCAGACTGCTTATTCCAAAGTACTCAGGCATCTTGCTAATGATATCAAGAACGGGGGGCTGATTAAGAAATTAAAAGATATAGAACAACTGCATCTACCTGCTCTGCAAAACGAGTTTTTTCTTTTGGACGAGTTTCCCGCAGAGAAATTATTAGCTCGGGCAAACGCTTTGCTTGAGCCAGCCAGTTTTGATCTTGGCTATCCGGCTATTCTTCTTGCTAATCGTATACAAAGTGAGCAGGGGGCTTATTTAGAATTAGCGAGTGTTATTCCCGCTGTTGTGGAGGTACAGTCTGTTCAATGGATAGCCAAAAAAGATGAAAGCCTTAGCCTTTCCTTTGAGCCAATTGACAAAATCGCTTTTCCCATACGCTTACCTCCAACCCCAAACAAAGCGGTGCCTCAATTCCGACGTGTCCATTATATAGCGCCCTCTGAACCTGACCGCTATACGCTGCAAGTATCTGCAAAAATATCAGGTGCGAAGCGGATTTACCAAAGCAATGCCCAGCGGTATGCCGCGCCCTTGAAAAAGCATCCAATACCGAAATCTTCCAAGGAAGAACAGTTATCTCAACACACTTTCCTTTCACTTGATGAAGAAAAACGAGCTTTTTATGTCAAACAAGGTCAATGGCAAGTCAATGGCTCATTGATTATACCAAAGGGCTTTAGTCTGACTATCCCGCAGGGTACGACACTGCAATTCGGGCGTGATGATGGATTGATTGCCCGTGGTTCGTTGCACTTTCAAGGCACAGAAAAAGAGCGTATTGTGTTGGAGGGCATTGTGACAACTGGAAATAATGAAGAAGCCACTTGGCAAGGCGTGGCTGTGCTAAGTGCTGACGCACCATCCGAATGGTCTTATGTGACAGTGCGTAATACTACGGGTGTACACCGTCAGGGTTGGGAATTGACAGGCGGTGTGACCTTTTATCGAAGCGATATTCAACTAGAGCATTGCATTTTTCAGGGCAATCGCGGGGAAGACGCATTAAATATTATCCACGCCCAATTTAAACTAAAGGATGTCCAGATGATGGACACAGCATCAGATGGTTTCGATGCCGACTTCACAGAGGGCACTGTAGAAGGTAGTTTATTTCATCATATTGGGACGGCAGGAGGCGGCGACGGGATAGATATCAGTGGCAGCCTTGTCACGGTAAACGATACCCGTTTCCATCATATTGCGGATAAGGCACTTTCCGTGGGTGAGCAAAGCAAAATGACGGCCACCAATGTGACTATTACACAGACCGGAATCGGTGCAGCCAGCAAAGATGGTTCACAACTGGATATTTCTCATTCCACCTTTGAACAGGTGCAAAACGCAGCTTTGATGGCTTATGTTAAAAAACCTGAGTTTGGGGCCGGAACTATTGATGCACACCATTTGACATTTGGTGATACGACTACCCATGCGCGTGTTCAAAAGGGTAGTATAATCCGCATTGATGATCATCAGGTAGAAAGCGAAGAAATAGAGGTGGAACAACTTTACCAGACTGTTATGAAACCGAGGTTGCGTCAATGACTCTTAGAACTCCAGAATCCGCTAGGCATGAGATTAAATTCGTTGCATATCACATTCACTATCATCACATTTTGCATTGGCTTCATCTGCATCCTGCGGGTTTCATAGTGCCTTACCCTGAACGTTGGGTCAATAACATCTACTTTGATACAGCTGATTATACTGCCTACACCGACAATCTGTTAGGAGCAAGTGCCAGAACCAAAGTCCGTTACCGCTGGTACGGAAAATCCCAAACACCAGCGGCAGGTACTCTGGAAATTAAACAAAAACGGAATTATTTTGGGTGGAAATTACATTTCGAGATCAATGATGCACCGTACACCCCCGGTGCTAACTGGAAAGGCATTTATCAATTGCTGTCGCGCCAGTTACCTCCCAAGGGCAAAAATTGGCTAGATACCAATCCTTTGCCAGTGCTGATTAACCGTTATTTTAGGAAATACTTTGTCTCTGCGGACGGAAAATTCCGCGTGACGCTTGATAACTACCAAACAGTTTGGGATCAACGTTTCAAGATGTACCCGAATTTCAGCCATCGTGCCATTCTTCCCAATACGTTTGTGGTAGAACTAAAGTTTGATAGAACAGACGGGGCGCTTGCCTCCCAGCTTATCCAAGGAATACCTATTCGTGTCAGTAGGCATTCTAAATATATCAATGGAGTAAGGGCAATAAGTGGTAATTAAATCAAAAGGAGTACAACATGGATAAGAAGATAAGATAAAAAAAGCCGTTTTGGTGCAGCCACTTTTGGTTTTGTTATGTTGTTTGACTTTACCCGCAAAAGCGAGTGAGTCCCCTTTTAACGACCTCACCCTGAGTCAGGCTGAAAAAGCTGATAGCTATTCTTTTGAGGTTGGGGGCCATTTATATGGTGCCTCAAAGAACCACAACTCTGTATTCCCTTCGTCATCATTTCTGGGCAATATTGATCGTATAAATTCAAGCAACATAAGTTTCTTCGTTTCGCTTGGCGATAATTTTCGCCGAGCGACGGAGGAACACATTGTACAT
This sequence comes from Candidatus Parabeggiatoa sp. nov. 1, assembly GCA_003646175.1. Classification (GTDB taxonomy): domain Bacteria; phylum Pseudomonadota; class Gammaproteobacteria; order Beggiatoales; family Beggiatoaceae; genus Parabeggiatoa. Next base: position 3,417 of record QNER01000096.1, on the reverse strand, counting down.
TTTAAATCAGCCGTTGCCTCAAGACTCAAAATGCCATTCTTCAATGCGGTAGGAAATCATGATGTCACCAATCGTGAACGGTATGAAGCGCATTTTGGAAAAACTTATTATTGCATCACCTTTCGTGCTAGTGATTCGCGCACGGCAACAGCATGCCAAAGAACCCAGAAATTCATCACGGTGGCAAAGCAACCCCTGAAGGTCTTGTTTCGCTCGTTTTTAAGGTCTATTGAGTAGGATACTCGCTAATAATGGATTGGGGGTGTTTTTTGGAAAAAATCGGATTTCTCATGGTCCGGATATTTCTGCTATTCTGCACTAGCCGTTGAACCTATCCCACTAATGTTTTATGCTCTCAAACAAAGGTTTGCCTACCTTAACAAAAATTTCAGGGCGATAAAGAATAGTGGGATAGGTTCATTGTTATTGTATAAATTTATTCTAAAATTTATTCTAACCATTAATTGATAAACTATGAGTCATAAAGTACAATTATGAAATTAATATCTGGAATGCATCGTTCTGGTACATCCCTTGTTGCCCAACTATTTTTTAAGGCGGGTGCGGATATGGGGGATCCCAGCACATTTTATCCTGCTAAAAAATGGAATACTGATGGTACTTTTGAACAAACCGACATACTAGCCATTAATCAACCTATTATCAATGGACCTTTTGGCAGATTTTCCTATTTTTGGCTTCCCTCAACGAAAACCATTTTAAAACGAGCGACACGTAAAGTTGAGCAAATTCGTCAAGTTGACAAAAAATACGAAGAAAAAGTAGTTAAAAATCCCCATTTTTGCCTTACCTTACCCGCTTGGTTACAATCGGGAGCGAATATTGAAAAACTATTATTCTGTCTGCGAGAACCAGCCCAGGTTGCTAAATCTATTCAAAAGCGTAATAAGACGACTCTCAAACGCGCTTATTCCCTTTGGACAATTCATAATCAACGCTTGTTGGAACAGGCGAAAGATATACCAACATGGTTTATTTATTATAATAACTTGCTTGACAAAAGTAAAACGATGAATGAACTGATGCCAGCATTTCGCTTTTTTGATATGAAAATATCTGAAGAAAAAATGCAGTCATTAATTGCTAAAGTAATCAAATCTGAATTGAATCATAGCCCTAATATTCAGGCTGATTATCCACATTCTGTTGCAAAGTTATGGCATGATTTGCTTGAACGTCATGCTTGTCAAGTTGAAAATGCTCAAGCAAGCTGATGCTAACATAACACTATGGCAGCAGGTTCGGTAGCGGGGAAGTTGAGTTATCTTAAATTTGAAATGGTGGTGCAGAAATGTCGAAACGAGAAGAAGTATCTCATGTGATGTCTTTCAATGATGATAAGAATAAAGTCATTGCTACAGAAAAACCTATCGAACTTTCGGTTGTCGTACCCATGTACAATGAAGCGGCTAATTTAAGTCAACTGTTTGAACGTCTAGTCGCTGTACTCAATCGTTTAAATATTTCTTATGAAATAGTCTGTGTTAATGATGGTAGTACAGACAATACGTTAGTGGATTTATTAAAATACCACCAACGAATGCCATTTATAAAAGTTGTCGAACTTTCACGTAATTTTGGTCAGGAAGTCGCCTTAACTGCGGGGCTTGACCACGCGAGCGGTGCTGCTGTTGTTCCCATTGATGCGGATATTCAAGATCCGCCAGAATTAATTGAAGAACTCTTAGCCAAATGGCGTGAAGGTTACGATGTAGTTTATGCCACCCGTCTGAAACGCAAAGGAGAAACTTTTCCAAAACTGTTCACTGCTAACCTGTTTTACCGCGTTATTGACAACCTGAGCGAATTTCATATTCCTAGAAATACGGGTGATTTCCGTTTAATAAATAGAAAGGTCGTCAATGCACTTTCTCAATTGCCAGAGCGTACCCGTTTTATGAAAGGGCTTTTTGCTTGGGTTGGTTTTAAGCAAACGGCAATCTATTATGATCGTGAACCACGACGGGCAGGACAAAGCAAATGGAACTACTGGCGATTGTGGAATTTTGCGATTGATGGTATTACTTCATTTAGTACGCTACCTTTGAAAATGTGGAGCTATATTGGCTTATTTTTATCTTTTATGTCAATGTGTTATGCCACTTTTTTAATAGTACGTACCTTATTGCTCGGAATTGAGTTACCGGGGTATGCTTCTATGATGGTTGTGATTTTGTTCCTAGGAGGAATTCAGTTAATCACGCTGGGAGTTATTGGTGAGTACTTAGGGCGTATTTATATTGAAGTTAAACATCGTCCATTATACTTAATTCGTAGTACGCATGGTTTTAAAAAGGAAACTAAATAAGCTGTAGAACCAACTGTATACCTACAACCAATAGTACCCTTTGAAAAAACATTTTCGTTGTAAATATTTTTCAACTCCTGTTGGCATTGGCTTGGAATGGTATTACTTCTTTCAGTGTAGCACCATTGCGTATTATCTCTGCGCTTGGTTTTCTCATCTTCAGTGCCTCACTGTTTATGTTGATTTGGATTTTTATATCCAATATGATGGGCCATACCATCCCCGGCTGGGCTTCAACCGTTCTACCTATTTACTTTATTGGTGGCATACAACTCTTGGCAATTGGGATTATTGGTGAATATCTAGGCAAAATTTATTTAGAAGTGAAAAAACGTCCACGTTTTATTAAAGAAACGTATTTTGAGTCACGATAAATTATCCATCCAAAGGTTTAAAAACCAATGCCCAGTCACAATAGCTCAGATGCTTTAAAAGCACAAAGCCAAGAAGTCAAAAGTTTAAAAATGCCTTTTCAGAAGAAGAAAAAAACTAATATTTATCTCACTTTAGTGAGTTGGAGTATTTCAATCCTATTGTTGGTAGGAATGTTCCACGTTGTGCCATTCAAAGAAGTTTGGAGGGCACTGCATCAAGTCAATCCTTTATTCATTTTATTGGCTGTGAGTTTTGCCTTCCTAAACCTTTGGCTTAGGGGATATCGTTGGGCATTGCTATTTTTTCCACACTATCACATTTTGCCTCGTTCCGCTTTTTCACTGACTACAATAGGGTTAGCTATTAATGGAACACTGCCGGGGCGAATCGGTGAATTAGCGAGAATTGGTTTAGCTGTAAAAAAGTTTCGTACCAGTGTCACCTTTACGACAACCACCGTTGTTATTGAACGTTTATTTGATGGTATTATTCTCCTCTCCTTGCTAGGACTCTCATTGTTTTTATTGCCCCCTATAGAAGTTGATCGTTCGGTGCAGTTGTTAGGTTATACTGTGAATAGCGAAATTATTATGAATTTCATGAGGGGACTCGCTTTTATTTGTTTGTCATTAGTTATAGTGGTAATTGGGCTTGCTATTCCTTATACCAGAAAAACGATACATCAACTATTGAGCAAGATTCCTTTTATTGGT
>QNER01000095.1 GCA_003646175.1 Candidatus Parabeggiatoa sp. nov. 1 | reverse complement strand
GAATCTTCCTCAAACCATTGTGTCAAGTTTTCTTCAAAAGGAGGGATTGTGACTGTCAATCCTAAAGCTATCCCCCAACTTTGCACCGCCCACCTCGCTGCCGTTTTATCTAACCATAAATTTTCACATAATCGTTGTGCCAAATAATTAAACACCGCCTCAATTGGTAAACCCACTGGTGGATTTAACAATTCCTTAGCCACATCTTCTTTAATCGCATTGACGAGTACAAAAACTTCTCGCTTGTATTCACCACCACAGGCATTGCGTAGAAAAAATTCACAACGTTCAGCATCGATACACAGGATTGTGCCATGATGGTTAACGAGTTCACACAGTATTTGACGGGGGCTGCTGTGCATCGTGGTATTTTTTTCCCCACCCATTTCGCCCATTTATTTATAGTCCTTTAATTTATTTTGGTGAAAGTCTTTTAGTAGCTTAAGAGCCTCTTTTTGAGGATCATTTTAAATGAGTAACTGATGTTACGCAGCCTGATTCGGTCATTATTTTCATAAGTCTATGATACTTAACATATTATATGGATTATCAAAAACCTAAGAACGCTTTTCTAATGCCTCATATTCGATTGATGAATCGAGCATCAATAAAAGCTCGCGCCCACCATTACCAGAAACTGAGTGCGTAACATGAGTGAGCAATGGGCTTCAGGAGTAATAGGTAATGGGTTCGCTTTTATCAGTTTTTTGGGCCCAAAAATGCGAATGGGATCGATATCTATTTTACTATCTCATGTTACGCACACAGCTTCAAAATGAGTCCAGAGGGGCAACCATAAAGGATTGCCCCCCGCGCTTTCACCAAACATCATCATGGTATGGGATTTTCCGCTTTATTGCACAAACTGTGATATCTTCGAGCAATGTGCGTAACATCAGTAAATAATAAGTTAATTCAATAAATTATAAATGATGAACACTTGTGTTATTAAAAAAGGCTTAATTTGATGGGAAGTGCGTGAAAATAATATACCTATCAATAAACCAACCAAGTTTTTTGAAAAAACGTTATTTTATTTTTTTCATTTTGTGTGGCTATTTTATTTAGCCGCTGCTCCCTTATTACCTATTACCTATTGCCTACCTATTACCTTATAACTGCTTGTTTATTAATATTATTTGGTAACTACTCAGCCCTGAAAGGGCGCTTTATTAAAGCCCAGGGCAGCGCCCTGGGAACCTGAATAACGGTACCTGGGGCGTTGCCCCTGCACCAAAGCTACTCTATGCACACAAGTTTTTCGTACCCACCTAAGCGGGCTACTAGAATTCCAAAATGCCCAAAAATAGTACAGCCCGCTTGCCCACCAATCCAACCCGAAAGAATATAAAAATAGAGAAAAATCATATATTTAAAAGTTATGTGCATAGAGTAGGCACCAAAGGGGGTGAATGTGCCCAGTCGCTTGAGCCATGGTGTCAATAAAGTATGTTATTGTGTTTAAATACGTTGGCAGTTTCAAGTTTTTCCGCGGTGCCCCATATCAAGACTTCAGATTTGCCAAACCTCAGATATCTGAGCCATAATTTATTTATACTTACCATAGTCATAAAATTGAACTTTTTTGATTTTTCAAGACAAATTAAATTTAACTCTGGGGAACTTTGGGAAACGAAGTGCCCTGAAGCGTGTATAGTCCATAAAAATATTGATAATTATTAACATGAGTCTGTTTGACTTGAGTTAACTCAAATCAATTATTTTGACTGACTCTTTTAAAGCCTCTGTTAGCGACTAAAAAACTTAACATATAAAAGATAAGCATTATCTGACTTTCCAAAAAGTTGACATTTAGAAAAATGTCAACTACCAGATAAAAAATCTGAGGCTCAACAGTGGTTAGCCTTCCACGTTAAAAAAAATGGGTTTTAGTTCAAGCAACCCTAAGCTTTCATTAGGTGAAGGGATAAAGGGCTGATACTCCCTTATTGTGCGACACGTTTTCCTAGAAACTCAGAATACCGAGCCAATAGGAAGAATCCCAAAAGTCTAGGGATTACAATTATGTTATTTATGAGGTTGAAAGGCTACCTCTACTATATTACTTAGTAAAAGCATAACTTACCCATTTGGATATTGGGATATGCCCGGTATTTGAATTAAGCAGGGAATAATGGCGGCTAGAAACCTAGATATAAAGGTTTACCCGTCTGCTAATTGTATATAGATTCCTAAGTAAGTTGGAATCTTGTAGGTGAACTGCTTCGTTCAGTTGTGGAATAAAATGTCTTTAGAGTAAAACCGGATATATATCAGTAATACCTGTGCATGTGTAAGGAAGTGAAATTTAATAAGAAATCACTCAGTAATCAACCAGGCACATAGGCATAGAGCAACCATCCTAAGTACAAATAAAAGCCAGTAACATGAAACGTGGTAAACCATTACAAGGGTTAGAGCCTGAAAAGGCTTAGAACAAAACGGTCTTAGACATGAGATACGCTAGTAATGGTAGAGGATTGAAATAAAAAGCTAATGGTCAATTGTAATGATTGATATATGCCCACTTATTCACTGTATATAATAAATATGTTAATTTGCAAAAGGTGCATCACAATGATAAAGGAAGGCGAAAGCCTTCCCCTAAGTTGAATAAGTAATAACGGAAACGTTAGCCGGTTACAAAGAAGCATAGCACTCGCAATATAAGGGGGTCTGTAAAAAGACGTTATATAGAGAGGAGCGGTATTCGGGATTAGTCTCACGTACCGTTTTGAAGACGAGTCCGGGTTGGAAACAATTCGGGCTTAGTTTAACCACATTTGTTAAAATGTTAACTCATTTGTTGATATGTTAATATTTGTCAATAAAAATGTTATCTAAATCACTATACAAACCTCTTGGTATCACGGTGCGCCGTATAGTGCCCACCGTCTTAAACGGGCCTCATTTTTTCAAAAAATTTCAATCGAATTATCCTATAATATATTTACAATTCGAGCTTCGCTTGCTGCATTCTATCACTGAAAAAATAAATCACTATGGGCAAAAAAACACCATTATATAACAAACACTTAGAGAAAAATGCCAAAATGGTTGATTTTGGTGGTTGGGATATGCCCTTGCATTATGGCTCACAAATCAACGAACATCATCAAGTTCGCCGTGATGCAGGCGTATTTGATGTCTCACACATGACAGTCATTGATTTGAACGGGCAACGTGTGCGAGAATTTTTGCGCTACTTACTGGCTAATGATGTGGGGCGTTTAAAAAAGACTGGCAAAGCACTTTACAGTTGCATGTTAAACGAGCAGGGCGGTGTGATTGACGATTTAATTGTTTATTTTCAAGAAGAAACCCAATTTCGCCTGGTTGTCAATGCCGCAACGCACGATAAAGATATCGCTTGGATCACACAACAAGCCAAAGCCTTTGCGATCCAAATCCGTGAACGCGATGATCTCGCCATGCTTGCCGTGCAAGGGCCACAGACACGAGAAAAAGTTAAGCCTTTGTTACCGGGAAATTTGCAAACTTCGGCAATGGCACTCGCACCTTTTCATGCCAGTTGGAATAATGATGAAATTTTCGTCGCCCGTACCGGCTATACCGGTGAAGAAGGTTTTGAAATGATTTTACCGGCCCAACACGCGCCTGACTGGTGGGACGCTTTACTTGCAGCGGGGGTTTTACCTGTGGGGCTGGCAGCGCGTGATACCTTGCGCCTTGAAGCGGGTATGAATTTGTATGGGGCGGATATGGATGAAAATTATTCTCCGTTGGAATCCGGTTTGGGGTGGACGGTGGCTTTTAAGCCAGAAGATCGGGACTTTATTGGGCGCAGTGCCTTGCAAGCTCAAAAAAACCAACGGACACATCAAATAATGGTAGGCTTGGTATTACGAGAAAAAGGCGTATTACGCGCACATCAAACGGTGTCTGTTGAAGGCGGTGGCGAAGGACATATCACTAGCGGTACTTTTTCACCAACTTGTGGTTTTTCTATTGCGTTTGCCCGTTTGCCAGCTGGGGTACATGAGCAAGCGACGGTGACAATACGCAATAAACAATTACCAGCACAAGTGGTTAAGCCCCCATTTGTGCGACATGGCAAAACTTGTATTGATTTATAATATAAATTAAATTTAAATTTTAAGGATATTGACAATGAGTGAAGTACCTAAAGAGTTGAAATATACCGAATCCCATGAATGGGTGCGTGTAGAAGAAGATGGCACAGTCACGGTTGGCATTACTGATCATGCCCAAGAAAAATTAGGCGATTTGGTTTTTGTTGAATTGCCTGATGAAGGTGATCCACTTAATGTGGAGGATACCTGTGGCGTGGTTGAATCTGTCAAAGCCGCTTCAGATCTTTTCAGTCCGATAGCCGGTGAAGTCATTGAAAACAATGCATCTTTAACCGATGAGCCTGAATTGATTAATAAAAGCCCTTACGGGGATGGTTGGTTATTCAAAATCAAACCTGCCAAAGACAGTGGTTTGGAAAAGTTGTTGACGGCTGAACAATATACTGAAACGATTGCGGAAGAAGAATAACGGCCTTCCCAATTCAATCGAAAGGCGCAAACACAACAGAGGCACACAGAGTTTTTTAAGCCAAGTTTTCTCTGTGTACCTCTTGTGTATCTCTGTGTTCTCAGTGTTTAATATTACACGCGATGCGAAACGTATATTGCTAACTCATTGATTTTTAAAGTAGGGTGGGCATCGTTACGTGTCTCCACCAAAAATTTAATACTTAAAATTCAATCTTTTAGGCAAAAGTTGAGCATCGCGTTATTACTCTAAAGAGTTTTACATAATGCCCTACATTCCCCACACCCAAGATGATATTGCAGCCATGCTTGCCACCATTGGCGTAGGCAGTATCAATGACTTATTTGATGAAATTCCCGTCGCTTTACGCTGTGGCAAATCATGCCAAATTCCGCCAGCCTTGACAGAAATGGAAATCGGGCAACTGATGCGCCAGCGTGCCGCCCAAGATGGGGGAGCGGTGTGTTTTATTGGTGCGGGGGCTTATGAGCATCATATTCCCGCAGCCGTCTGGGAAATTACCACACGGGGTGAATTTTATTCAGCCTACACTCCTTATCAAGCCGAAGCCAGCCAAGGGACGCTGCAACTGTTATATGAATTTCAGACCATGATGGCAAATTTGACGGGCATGGATGCCTCAAATGCCTCTTTATATGATGGCGCGTCGGCTTTGGCTGAGGCCGTGCTAATGGCAGTGCGCCTGACTAAATCTAAGGCGAAGCGCATTTTAATGCCAATGACGGTACACCCGATTTATCGGCGCGTGGTGCATACTCTGGTAAAAAATCAAGGTATTACGCTAGTTGATATCCCTTATGATCCTGACAGTGGCACAATTGCACCCGATAGCTTAGAAAATTATGCGGGGAGCGAAAATGCGGCGTTAGTCATTCAGCAACCCAATTTTTTGGGTGGCTTGGAAGCCGTGGCGGAATTAGCCGATTGGGCTTATGCACAGGAAATATTGGTCATAGCTGTTGTTAATCCACTGACGCTCGCGGTACTGAAGCCGCCCGGGGAATGGGGCGCAAAAGGGGCCGATATTGTTTGTGGCGAAGGCCAACCTTTGGGAATTCCCCTGTCCTCCGGTGGCCCCTACTTTGGTTTTATGTGTTGCAAAAAAGCTTATGTGCGGCAAATGCCCGGACGCATTATCGGACGCACTGTTGATCTTGACGGCAAAACCGGTTATACCTTAACCCTGCAAGCGCGTGAGCAACATATCCGCCGTTCCAAAGCGACTTCTAATATTTGCACCAATCAAGGTTTAATGGTAACGGCAGCCACTATTCATACCGCCCTATTGGGGGCTGAAGGTTTGGAACGTGTCGGTTTAACTTGTCATGCTAACACGACCACGTTAGTCGAAAAACTCACCGCCATTACCGGTGTTAGTCGTGTGTTTAACGGGCCTTTTTTTCACGAAGTTGTGTTACGCTTAGAAAAACCAGTTAATGACGTTTTGCGTGAGTTAGCCGCGCATAATATTCTTGGGGGATATAACCTAACGGCGTTTTATCCAGAATTAGGCCATTGTTTGTTGGTGTGTGCCACCGAAATGCGGACACCGGCAGAAATGGATAACTATGCTGAGCAATTACAAATGATTATGGAAAAGTAACCAGTCACTCTGAACAGCCAATTTTTGCAAATCCATGACTAGGAGTAGCACTAGATGCAGGGCAAACCTTCAAGGTTTCCAAAACCTTGAAGGTTTCTACTGTCATTTTTGATTAGTAACTACTCAGCCCTGAAAGGGCGCTTTATTAAAGCCCAGGGCAGCGCCCTGGGATACCTGCGCGTCTTGTCACTGAATAACTGCACCTGGTAGTTACACAGGCTATAATAATTCGCACCTTCAGTGCTGAGTAGTTACAATGTTTGAAGAAATTATAGAACTCTTTTGGAAGATTATTAAATTTATTATTCGGGAAATTGTCTTTCAAATTATTCAAATTATCATTTTCAATATTGGTAGATTTTCTTTGCTGTTGATTACTTTTGGAAAATATCCAAAAGGTTATGTTCTTGAACACCATTATAACCGCATTTGTTTTGCAGGCATTTTTACCTTATGTCTCGTATGGGCTGCTATTGTTACCTATTAGGGCAAAACCTTCAAGGTTTCCAAAACCTTGAAGGTTTCTACTGTCATTTTTGATTAGTAACTACTCAGCCCTGAAAGGGCGCTTTATTAAAGCCCAGGGCAGCGCCCTGGGAACCGGGAACCTGCGCGTATTGTCACCTGAATAACTGTACCTGGTAGTTACACAGGCTATAATAATTCGCACCAAAGGGGCTAAGTCTTATTTTAATGGTATTTTTTCGGATACACATAAACTATATCCACCCTACATTAGTTCAAATATGCAATCTGACCATTAACCATTTTTTCAAAGGAAAGTTCTCACACGCTGGTTCGAGGAATTCTCGGCAAAAGTTGGAGCGATGCTGTCAACTTTTGCATATTTCCCAATTCCCAAATCCCAAAAAAGTCATTTGTTCCGACAGTATTTCGGCTTAATGGCTCACTTAAATTGATTTACTTGCTCAAGAATCTGGTCTGGTGTATAAGGTTTTTGCACCAATCCCTTGCCCCCCGTCATTTCGGCCCACACGCGATCCGCCTTTTGACCTTTACTGGTGACAAAGATAATCGGAATATTCTTAGTGACATCGTTATGGGTCAATTCCCGACAAGCTTGATAGCCATCCATGTGTTGCATCACCACATCCATAAAAATCAAATCAGGCTTTTCAGCACCTGCCTTTTCAATCGCTTCCTGACCAGAACCCGCCGTAAGAACCTCATAGCCGGCATCAGAAAGAATATTCTGAAGATTTATCAGATCAACCTTTGAATCATCAACCGCAAGAATTTTATTAATACTCATTGTTGGGGTACCCCAGCTTAACTTTGTAAACCATAAAAGGGTGGGAAATAACCCCACCCTTGGTGATGCCAGTCATGGGTAGATTTCGTCCTCGTTTTACCCATCCTAAACTGGCTGACTCAATAATAAATTAAGGGTAAAGGCTAATTCTACCTTCTCACATTACAATTAAGTCATTGATTTTATTAAATTCATTGATTTTATTAAAGTCACTGATTTTAACGATTCTTTAGAAATCAATGAATTACATGACATAAGACCAGTAGAACTAAGCGCAAAAATTTTCCTGTCATTTTTATATAAACCAAAACAATTTTTATATTATCACTTTGAAAAATATTGTCAATAAAGTATATAGAATAAGCGTGTGACTCAATTTGAAGTGAAATTTTAACATTCTTTATTTGGGAACAGGAAATAAAAATGTCCGCTGTTGCCAAAATAAAAACCAATACCGACTGTTACAGGTAGTCCCCACAAACTGATGGAGGTACTGATTTTTGGTGAGCAAGCTTTTTTGATAAGGAACGTGCATAATACAACTAGGGCAACCATATTCTCGGAATCAGTTTACTAGAAAAACTTTTGCCTCGAAAGGATTGCCCCTACATTTTGCTCTGGTTCGTAGGGGTAATCCCTTGTGGTTACCCTTATGTTTCCTAAGGCGAGATCGAAAAAAGAATATACCAAGGGTGCGATTTCCCAAATTGATTTTGGAAATGGTCTATTTTTTCCCAGAAATCGCCTAAGTTATTTTATGCACGTTCCTAAGAGATAGTCAAATCCGAGACACTCCAGCCCGCTTGTCCCCTAATTCTCATTCCGTATCAATGTAACACATTGATTTTTAATAGATTCACTGGTTTATAGGGCTAACGGCATTTTCAAAGCACGCCTTATACTCGAAAAAATAGGTTTATAGGGCAAAACCTTCAAGGTTTCCAAAACGCTTTACGGTTTCTAGAAGGTTTTGACAAAATTTTTCAGGTGGACAAAAATCAAAACTTTTCTCTGAAGCATGGATCATCGTAAAATATATGTAAGGTAGTTGAACCTTCGCATAACGCAAATAGCGAATAAGTCATAAATTAAAGAGTTATTTAAAAACAATGAGTTATGTAAAAAATAGCCCATCCAAATTTTTTTTCACGCAAATGGAAACGATTTTTTTACATCACTTATTGAAATACAACAGCAATTTATTATTCGCTATTAGCAAATGTATTTCACCATTTCATTCATTCTGAAACCAACTCTCAGCCAATACTTGAGCATCCCACTGTAAAAAGGAGTTCTAACATGCAAATGCAACAACCGCAAATGCAACAAAAATTTATCACTATACCTTTATCTGATGATAATGAAGAAGATATGACGGTGCGAGAGCATTTAGCCACCGATTTTGAAAATGATTGGCGGGTTGTACAAATGATTCCCGTTGGCACGGGTGTGGGAACTGGCGATGATGAAGGCGGCGGATATGTGGCAGGTTGGATAGCCGTTTTGTTAGAAAGAGCACCATAGCGGGTATACGCGAAATTTGGCTACTTGCTTTCTTTAGCATTATCGTTTGTTCCGGGTAATGGGTAATATGAGGGTAATATAGTTTTTCAGCAAAACGGATAGTATCCCTCGAAGGGATGCTATCCGTGAAGTTATAAAAACTATATATAGTTTTTCAGCAAAACGGATAGTATCCCTCGAAGGGATGCTATCCGTAAAGTTATTTAATTGACACATAATAACCAACAATCAATAAGTTAGGCCTTGGAATGCATCTGTAACCTATTGTTTTTTGGTTTCGTTCAGGCGTTTTGCAAGTACCTCAACCTATTGATTTTATATTAGGGTGACTATCGTTGTGCATATCCACCAAAATACGAACAAATAAAACTCGATTATCAAGTTTTTTGTAACTTATTGATTTCAAATTAAATAAAATTAAATATGATTTTAATGTCTAAAAACTCATTTCATTAAAAATAAAAATCGGTAGTCCTAAACATGTAATGATGTTACGGATGCTATCCCTTCCCCGGGATAGTATCCGTTTGGACATCATCACGACTTCTACAGGACTACCTAAAAATCAGTGAGTTGCATGTCCAAACACTTGCCGGAAGTGATTACTGTAAAGCTAAATAGCGTCAAAAACTTGATAGTCGAGTAAAATCAGTCATTGGATTGAGCATCGCGCGATGACCTATTACCCATTACCTTTGTGCACATTACCTATAAACCTGCGTTAAGGAATCGCCACCACTTGCAACAATCGCTCAATAAAATCCTCTGTCGTGATGCTCTCGGCTTCAGCTTCAAACGACAATAAAATGCGGTGGCGCAAAATATCTGGCGCAACCGCTTGAATTTGTTCAGGAGAAACATATTTTTCCCCCTGCAACCACGCCAAAGCACGCGCACAGCGCGTCATAGCAATACTGGCACGCGGCGATGCACCAAAACGTTGCCAGCGTTGTAAATCCTTATTAAACTTCGCAGGGTAGCGCGAAGCCTGCACAATATCCACAATATATTCTTTCAGTTTTGGATCTAAATAGACTTGCATCACTGCCTCGCGAGCTTTTAGCACATCGCTATAACTGACATGATGAGGCTTTTGTTGACTAGCAACATTCATGGCTTGCGTCAAGTCAGGCAATTGAATATTCCCATGGGTTTGCGGCGTTTCTGGCAAAACAAGGGTTTCTAACTTTCCCACCTCATGACTCGGATTGATTTTGAGGCGATCAGATTGAGCAGAGTCTGACAATTGAACGCGCCCCACGGATTGCTGGGTTTCCATCAAATCAAGAATCTCCAACTCTTCCTCACGACTTGGATAGTCGACCCGTACATACAATAAAAAGCGATCTAACTGCGCTTCGGGCAACGTGTAAGTGCCTTCATGCTCGACCGGATTTTGCGTGGCGAGCACCATAAACAAATCCGGCAATTGATATGTGTGTTGCCCCACAGTAATTTGGCGTTCCGCCATCGCCTCTAACAAGGCCGATTGTACCTTGGGCGGTGCGCGGTTGATTTCATCGGCCAACAACACATTATGAAACAACGGGCCTTCACGAAATTCAAACTCCCCACGCTCATGTTGATAAATATCGGTACCGATTAGATCGGCGGGCAATAAATCTGGGGTAAATTGAATGCGATGAAATTTTCCTTCAATTTCCGTCGCCAAACTCTTAATGGCTGTCGTTTTCGCCAACCCCGGCATCCCTTCAACCAGTATATGTCCATCGCTTAATAGAGCAATCAACATACTATCGATCAGGTGATGTTGACCGACAATATGTTGGCTTAAGTGTTGACGGATAGCATCAAAATGAGTTGCATCCACGGTGTTTATTAGACTCCTCTTATCAATATAGTCAAATAGATTAAAATGTGAACAAGATGATATACTTAATAAATTTTATTATAACTATTCAAAACCAAACTATCAAAACATGTTACCAGCTTAACTCAAGTCAAGTACAACCAATCCCAGAAATCAACGAATTAGAGTACAACCAATCCCAGAAATCAACGAATTTGTGTCGAACTGAATTTGCAACCCTGCCCCCAATGTTTTATTGCTTTCAAAACTAAACAGAAATGTGCCTAAACCTATTGCAAACCGGTTCAGCCAACCCGCTTTCCCCCCATTCGTGAATGTTGGTTGGAAATTGCTAATACGAATTGGTACCAAAGCTAATGGCACGCACGATACGTTGCAGACGAGGTTGCAAACCCCGTTCAGCCAGGGGCGTTGCCCCTGGAACTATCGTGCGTGCCATTAGTTATCAAAGCTGGTTAATTGAATTCGTTTATTTCTGGGATTCTTTGTACTCATGAGTTGTACTAAACTAATGGGTGGTAATATAAAAACATCAGAGTTCTTTATTTCAATAGTCAATTAATATATAAGAAATATTTGTACAGGACAAAAAAGTGTTTAAGTCGTGATGCTATCGCTTTTTTTGCGATAGTCTCACTCAAAAATAACCAGATTTTATCGCTGTTTTTAAGTCTTGGGATAGATTTATTTGGAACGAGACACATTATAATTATGTGAGCCACAAAAGTGTGACTCAAGCAAAAATAAAGCGATAGCATCACAAAATATTTTTGGTTCTGTACATAGATAATAAAGATATCTATTAAAAACGGAGAAAGAATCATGCCTACTGTTAATGAATATACCAAACTTCCTGAATTAGTTAATAAGATACTAGACGGAAATGAATTCTTGATTACGCGAGAAGGTGAGCCCGTTGCAAGATTATTGCCGCTCGCTGGAAGACTTCGTTTTCCAGATCTCAGTGAGTTTCGTGCTTCAATTCCACCTAGTAAAACGTCGGCGGCTGAATTGGTTTCCCAAATGAGGGATGAAGTAGATGAAAAATTTGGATAAAATATTGTGCTATAAAACCGTTGCCGATCACTTTGACTACATAGAACTTCGTGTAGAATACATTGAGAACAGTGAGCTTAAATGATGAAAGAAACTTTAGCAGATTTCCACACAATTGGTTTACAGGCTGTAAACCGTGCTATAGAAAGAATCAGGAACATTCGAGAACGTCCAGATTTTGAACATTTTTTTAAATCAGATGGCACACCAGTAACCGAAGCCGATAGACAAGCCGAACAACAAATAATTAAAATCATCACAGCCGCTTATCCTCAGCATCAGTTACATGGTGAAGAATTTGGTTTACAAAATGCTCAGTCAGACAGTCCTTATTTATGGGCTTTCGATCCCATTGATGGGACATGGGCATTTATCAATCAGGAAAATACCGCCTGTACTGTCTTATCTCTGCTAAAAGATAATGAGCCTATTTTAGCTATTGTTGGTAATCCGTATACCCAAGAAATATTTGAAACCGTTAAAGGTGGTATTACCACGCTCAATGGCAGACACTTACCATTGAAAAACTGGGAACAAATAAAGGAAGGTGTTCTCAATTATCAATTACCGAGACAATTTAGGAAAGATATTGACACAATATTGAATATATGGGAGAAAGGAAATATAGCGAAACTCGTCAGTGTCGGTGGTTCCCCCGTTTATGCCTTAGGTAATGTCGCAAAAGGGACATACACCGCATTCATTATGGCTCCCTTCAAGAGAGAAACACTACCGTGGGATTTATCAGCGGGGATATTACTCGTAGAAAATGCCGGCGGGCAAGTCACCGACTTGCAAGGTAATGCCGTGAACCCATTGAAACATAATGATTATTTAGTAGCCAGCCTCGTTCAGCAAGTGCATGATGAAGTATTAGAATTGCTACATCGCGATGGTTTTGGAAATGGGTAATGGGTAATGGGATGTTTACGGATGCTATCCCTTGCCGGGATAGTATCCGTTTGAGTGATTTGACGGATGCTATCCCTTGCCGGGATAGTATCCGTTTGAGTGATTTGACGGATGCTATCCCTTTTCGGGATAGTATCCGTTTGAGTGATTTGACGGATGCTATCCCTTTTCGGGATAGTATCCGTTTGAGTGATTTGACGGATGGTATCCCTTGCCGGGATAGTCTCCGTTTGAGTGATTTGACGGATGCTATCCCTTGCCGGGATAGTATCCGTTTGAGTGATTTGACGGATGCTATCCCTTTTCCCGATAGTATCCGTTTGAGTGATTTGACGGATGCTATCCCTTCTTAGGGATAGTATCCGTTTGAGTGATTTGACGGATGCTATCCCTTGCCGGGATAGTATCCGTTTGAGTGATTTGACGGATGCTATCCCTTTTCCCGATAGTATCCGTTTGAACACCGCAGTGAAAGAACGCCTTCCATGAAGCTCTACTTCCTTTTTTTAAAACGGATACTATCCCTAAGAAGGGATAGCATCCGTAAAATGATGAGTATATCAATGATGTCTGGATACCAATAAACATTATCCATCGGCAACTCTATAAAATACCTTTATGGCATGTTATTTTCTTATTGTCTTTGGTAGCGGCTCTATTTTGGCAGTTTATTCATCTCGTTTCGCTCCTAAAATTGGCTAGGAACGAAAGGCGGAACACTTTATATTTCAATAATTTAGTGTAGACTATCTATTACTGTGCGTATCCACCACCTCACGGCATTCATGGTGGAACGGCTTACGCAATATCCACCCTACTATTTGTCCCGCTAGGTTTTCAGCCCTAAAAATCAAATCATAAATGAACGGGTTGGTTTTATCCGTTTATTCCCGTCATCCGTTGTACTTATTTACCCTTAAAATGGAAACGCGCCCAGTGAGCATATTATCATTCGTTTCAGGCGAACCTTGTACGACAGGGCCGCGTCGTTTCAAAGGAGTACCAGGCGAACCTTGTACGATTGGGCCGCGTCGTTTCAAAGGAGTACCAGGCGAACCTTGTACGATTGGGCCGCGTCGTTTCAAAGGAG
>QNER01000094.1 GCA_003646175.1 Candidatus Parabeggiatoa sp. nov. 1 | reverse complement strand
CTCCTTTGATGTTTGGAAACCTGTTGCGTCATGCGTTCGCGGTGTGAATGGATTTTGAAATTTTTGATTGCGGTAAACTTATCAATGGCTTGCGGTATTGTTGTCTATTAGCCAATTCTAATATCAGGTCGTTTTTTCGTACAAGGTTCGCCTTGTACTCCTGATAATAAATCGCGCCGTTTTTTCGTACCAGGTTCGCTTTGTACTCCTTTAAAATCAAAATCGCGCCGTTTTTTCGTACAAGGTTCGCCTTGTACTCCTGATAATTTAGAAAGATTGTACGGCTGCCAATTTTTCCGCCATTTCATCAGCGGTATAATTGACAAAAGCATATTAATTAATAGCGGCCGCCCACCCTGAAAGTCACAACAATCCCACCATGGTTATCGCTGGCGGGAATAAATTGCGTCATGCGTTCGCGGCTAAAATTTTTGCGCGCAAAAACTTTAGCCGTGCGATTTTTCGAGGCTGCTTTATAAAAAAAACCAAGTTGTTAAAAAACGTGGTTTTAAAAAAGTCCAAATTGTTACCGTTTTGAGTAGATAACAATTATTAATGCGTTTTGCTGGCACTTTCTAGTGCCGTTTGAAAATCCGTTATTGATTGGCATTGAACGGCGATAGTCAACAGGGTATCTAATACAGCCCAATTGGTTACAAGTGCCAACTGTTGATCTAGGTGTTGCACAAGGGGGGGACTCTGTGGTTTAAAGCGCAAAGCCACAATCGTCAAAATATCATGACGGGATTTGTTTACACCCCCTTTTTCAAGTCCTTTTTCAAGTCCTTTTTCAAGCCCTTCTTTTAAACCCTCTTCGCGGCCTTGAGTACGAAGGCGGCGCATTAGCGGTGTATTTAAAAAATCGTCTCTTTCAATCAGTCTTTCTAACATTTCAAGTATCTCCTCATCCTCTATCAGTAGCATCATTTCGGTGAACAACTGTTTTTGTGTCTCCGCTTTTGGGAGGGTTTTCACCATTTTAACCACTTTGGGCAGTAAGGTTTCAGGTTCGGTGATTTCTGTTTGTCCAATTAAACCCAGTAGGGCCGGTTTTTTCATGTCAACCAACTGTTGGGCCTTCATTTTCCATAAACGGATCACCTTATACTGCCAACTGAGCGTGATGCCACCAGTCGGATTGTTAATTTGGTGACGACCGGTATCATGTCTCCCAGCACCGTCACCCACGTAAAAAACCACACTATACAGTTCCAAATCACGAAACTTGAGTGTCAAACGTGATAGAGAATCTAATTCACGCAAGTGCATCGGTATATCGGTGCGTCGTCCTTGAAACTCTATATGCAGTACCACTGTACGTCCATCCGCTAATTTGACCATAAAAACTTGGTCAGCGCGAATGGGGTCAGGCTGGGCATACAATTCAATATTGTATGGCGTGACAAAGTCTACTTCACTCTCAAGGAGCCAAGACGCAAAATCATCAATAAAAGTGGTGATCAATCGTTTTAAGGGGCTATCTGTGGCAGCCATTTATAAAGACTCCTAATATATTATACTTTATACCAATTTAACTTAAATGCTTGATTTTATTGAAATAGCCAACATGACGATTAAATATTTCATAAACCACTTGATTTTTTTAAGAACTAATTGATTTATAAGTTATTTTTATTTAACCAAAAACGGTTCGGGAAACCCGTTTGGCTTTCAAAGCACAGCAATCCGCAAAATCGGCGTTAAAAAAGGTTGAGTGTGCATGGTTTTAAATGGAATACAACGGGGCTGCAAAACCCAGTTTTTCAACAAAAAAACTGGGTTTCGAGGCTCAAACTTAGGAGTCCAAACTTTAGTTTGGATACCACTAAAATTTAAATCACTCTGTCATTACCCCCATCAATGGGAACCTGAGCCCCCGTGGTTTTCGCAAACAACGGCCCCGCCATCGCGCAAGCAAGGCTGGCAACATCTTTTGACGTGACTTCCGTTCTTAACAGATTGTTAGTTTTGTACTCTTCCACAGTCATACCATAGTGTTTCGCCCGTTTTTCTAATACTTCAGTTGTCCAGATACCCGTATCGAAAACGGCGTTAGGATGAATCACATTCACTCGCACCCCTAAAGCGGCCAATTCTAAAGCAGCCACACGCGCCAATTGCGTTTGCCCCGCCTTGGCAACAGAATAAGCGGATACCCCCGGCCCCGGCGCGGACACATTTTTGGACGCAATCATAATCACCGCAGCGTCAATGCCCATTGTCAAATAGGGTGTGCACGCTTGCAAAAGCCGCTGATGGCTTGTTAAATTGATCCCCATACTGTCATCCCAAGTCTTTGAATTCATTTCACTAATGCTTTCACTGGGTGGGAAAGTCCCAGCATTGCTAATTAGAATATCCAATCCCCCAAAATGGCGAATGCCGGCTTCAACCGCGTTTTGGATATCCTTTTCAAGCATGACATCACACACCACGCCTAAAATTTCTTTTTGGTCAAATAACGTCGTGATGGCCGGATTCAGATCTAATGCAATAACGGCCGCGCCTTGACTCTGTAAAGTTTCCACACAGGCACGTCCAATACCACTGGCTGCGCCAGTGACTAATGCGATTTTGCCTTGCAACCCCCCAGAGGTGCCTTTTTTGCTGAGCTTGGCTTGTTCCAGTTCCCAGTATTCCATGTCAAAAATGTCAGATTCTGGCAACGCTTTCCAACCACCCAATAATTCGGCCACTTGAATAGCATCAATGGTATGATCTTTGATGTCAGAGACAATCCCTGCCTCTTTGACATTGCGCCCAAAGCTGAGCAGACCAAATCCTGGCCAAACCGCCCAACACGGGGCCGGGTTTAGACGAGTGAGTTGTCCATTAGTGTTACGCTCAAAGTATTCACAATAGGCTTTGGTATAACGGGCAATATCTGCCTCAGGGTTTTCACCAAGAATAACCGGCACCGGTTTAGTACGAATAACATGATCCGGGGTTAATGGGCCGCGGGTGGCTATGGACGCAACCTCGGGTTGATTGGAAAAACTCACCGATTCTGGGGTGATATCCCATTTGGTGACTACCGCATTGCCTTTTATTTTGCAAACGCTTTTACGGATTCGCGCCAATTCTAAGAGATTTTCTTTCGCCTCGGTACTGGCAGACGGCGCAATAACCGCGCCTTGGACTGGCAAATAATTTTCGGCATCCGTGACGAGTTGAATCATCCGTTCATAACTGGTTTTGGCATCGTCCCCAAATGTAAAAACGCCATGGTTCAACAAAATCATCCCTTCCAACGATGCCCAGTCGATATTCTGCGTCAATTCATAAATTTTTTTTGCCAAAATAAAACCCGGCATCACATAAGGCACAATCAGTACCCGGTTGCCATAAAGTTGCTGAATCCGATCCGCCCCCGTTTCCGTATTAGTCATCGTAACAACCGCATCGGCGTGAGTATGATCAACATACCTAAAAGGAATGATCGCGTGTAAAATGGCTTCTACCGATGGATTGGGCGCGTTTGGATCAGTCATCGCGGAACGCTGAACACGCACCATTTCCGAATCGCTTAATTGATCCAGTTGAGCCATTTTTTTTAACACATCCAATTTGACGGCTGCAAATCCGGCCGCTTCAATGGTAATTAAGTCCCAGCCGCTGCCTTTGACGTATAATAATTCTTCGCTTTCACCAAACAGATTGGTAACACTCGCCTTAACTGAAGTATTGCCGCCACCGTGTAACACTAATGCCGGTTCTTGCCCTAACAGCCTAGAAGTGTATACTCGTAACGCTAATAAATCATTATTGCATTTAGCAGCGTCATCGTTGTTCCATAAATTTTTCATTGTTCAGTCCTTCGTTATATAGTATTCCAGATAGATAAATATTTTGGCAGGAGTCCAAACTTTAGTTTGGGAGAGCCAAGATAGCCAATGTAGGGCGGGCAACGTCTTTTGGTTGCCGGCCCCAAAATTGAAGAGCACACTCGATTGAGACTCAAACTTTAGTTTCCATTAGCCTTCTGCCCATTACCAATTTTAATTTTCAGGCTTTTCGCCCACCACATTAAGAAAATACCTTCTATTTATAAAGACAATGATCACGGTGAGAGAAAAAGCGATTAAAAAAAAGGCTATTCTCATCAAAAACAATTCCTGAAATATTTTGTCAGATTCCAACAGGGTTTCGATGACGCGATCTAACTTACTAAGAACATAACCAGAAAGAAAAGCGGAAACCGCTTTGGTTATCCCCGAAAACTGTTCTTTCTCACTTTGAGAAGACGGAGAAGTAATCAGTCCTATTCCCCAACCAATAACGGCACCAAGTAAGCAAATAACCCAATTTAATGGGTGTTATTTTCCACCCCTAATTGATAAGCCAACCAAACAAGTGCAACCCCTGCAAGAACAGCAGATGTATTACTTGTAATCAGCGTCCAGCGAGAACCACGTTTTGATATTGTATGCACAATTGACTCCTGCGATTGAATAGTTAAAAGTGAAACACTCATAGCCACAAATCAAAAATAATATTTTGTCAATCAAGTCGTTATTTAAAAGAGTGTCACCCGACGTTTGTGAACGTTTTTTGGTAGGGTGGGCAACAAAAAGACGTTGCCGGCCCCCTACATCTACTATTACCTATTACCTATTACCTATTACCCGAAGAGTGCAAGTTTACAAAATATTCGGGTTAATTGTATATTAAAAATTTAAGTTTATAATAAAAAACTATTAAAAATTTAAGTTTTAAGTTTATAATAAAAAACGCATTATTGTTCATCATTTCTGCTATCATATATTAAAAGTACAACTTATTTCCGGATTTAACGGATTGATTTTTTAAGGCGGATGTTGCTCAATCTCTTCTCCAAAGCTTTGATGATTTTCCCGAACCATTTTTAGTAAAAAATATGTACAGGACAAAAAAGTGTTCAAGTCGTGATGCTATCGCTGTTTTTGCGATAGTATCACTCAAAATCTTATGAAAATTGTCAAATGGTTTGTGAAATATTTAGGCTAATGACTAAATCCTAATTTTCAATTAGCAAAATTGATACAACACTCTCTAATTGTAGTTTAGAACACTGAGAGAACGATAAAAAATGAAAACTGGCAACCCCGCATTATCGGCAAAAACGTTTGAAGGACTCCCAGTATTATTAGTAAAGGAGATGACAATAGAGGGAACGGTTAACAAGACGCTTATACTTTTAGCCTTGGTTTTAATCACATCTGGCTGGACTTGGACTCAGTTTTATGCTGCAAAAGACATCACGGATGTTTTATTTTATGTATGGATAGGTGCCATTGGAGGATTTGTTGTAGGGCTTGTTACTATATTTAAACCCACATGGGCACCGATTACTTCTCCAATTTATGCCTTACTTGAGGGACTTGTTATAGGTAGCCTATCGGCTATCTTTGAAAGCGCATTTCCGGGTATTGTTATACAAGCGGTTGGGCTGACTTTTGGAACCTTGTTGTGTATGCTTATTGCTTATAAATCAGGTTTAATCAAAGTCACGGAAAATTTCATATTAGGGGTTGTCGCAGCCACCGGTGCTATTTGCCTCATCTATATTATCGATATTATTGGGCTATATTTTTTTGGTTCCAGCATGCCCTTTATTCATGAAAGTGGTTGGTTTGGAATTGGTTTCAGCCTTTTTATTGTGGTTATTGCAGCCCTTAATCTTGTCCTTGATTTTGAGTTTATTAGGCAAGGCGCAGAAAATGGTGCACCTAAGTATATGGAGTGGTACACGGCATTTGCTTTAATTGTTACTCTCGTATGGCTTTACCTTGAAATGTTAGAATTGCTTGCCAAAATTCGTGGTAATCAGTAAAAGTACAACTGAGAACGGATCTTACCACCTATCAGTTTTTAACATCAACACAACAATCAACACAGAGACACTTCGTTCCCCAGAGTTTCACAGAGGCAGAGAATTTTAACATCAACAAAAAAAATGGATTTACATATAATTGAGAAAGAATTGAGAAATTCCTCTGTGCAACTCTGTGGTACTCTGTGAACTCTGTGTTAAAAATTGACAAACTAATAACTGAAAAAAGGTTCAGACAAATGTCCCTAGAACTTAACCTAAATTTTCCAGATCCCAAACATGTCGTCGTTAGCTTAATTGGTGACAATGCGCGTGAAGAAACGGAGTTGTTAGAGTTTACGTCGCCAATTTCTGACAAAGGCCATCAACACTTCCGTTGGTATTTGGAAGAATATCCCACCCAATACAGCACCGAGGTGGACATTGAAACGGCACAACAGATTGCCAAACAATTACCGGTATTGGGCAATGCACTGTTTAATAAAGTCTTTTCTAAACGGAGCCCAGTTCGTCTTCTGAAAAAGTTTCGAGACAAGAAGGAACATGGCCGTTTATTGACGATTACCGCTAACCATCTCGCTATTTTAACCTTACCTTGGGAATTATTGCACGACTCCGTCAAGGGCGGTAATTTCTTGATTTATAGCACGCCCGGAATTTCTATCCGTCGCCGTATTGCGGGTATCCGTAAACAAGCTTTTCAAATTAAGCCCAAAAAGCAACTACACCTCTTATTTGTACTCAGTCGTCCCACTAATGCTGGCTTTATTGACGCTCACGCCAACGCACAAGCCGTGTTAGATGCCGTGGATAAACGTGCGACGGGACGAGTCACGGTGGAATTTTTGCGCCCTGCAACTTTAAAAACGTTGCACAACCGGTTAACAAATAAAGAGTTGCCTCACGTCGATATTCTGCATTTTGACGGGCACTGTTTCTTTGATAACGAGGGCAATTTAGAAAAAGAAGCCAAGGCTGGCTTTCAAATGCTGTCAGCGGATTTAAAACAGGAAGCCGCCGCTGTTGAGATGGGCAAAAATACCAGTTATTTGTCGCTTGAAAAAGACAATGGTGAACGCCAGTTAGTGCCCGCCCCGTTGTTAGCCAATCTGCTCCATCGTCAACAAGTCGCTTTAGTGATTTTGTCCGCCGGCCAATCGATGGTGACTGGTAAAGAGAAAGATGTCAGTAGCGTGGCGGTCAGTTTGACAGCGATGGGCGTTCCTTTTGTGTTGGCAATGAACGATTCTATGTTAGTGCCAGCCACACAAAAATTCTTTCAAACCTTTTACGAGTGTTTGGCACAAGGTCAAAAAATTGGCACCGCTTTGGAGAATGGCCGTTTTGCGTTATCTGAAAATACCGAACGGCGCGACATTCAGCGTTTAACCGAAACGCTTACAATCCATTTGCACGACTGGTTTTTACCCACGTTGTATCAACAGGAACATGATACCGCCTTACTGATTCAGATGTTGCCTGAGGAAGAAACGGAAATTTCCCAAACCAAGCCGTTTTTAGCGTCAAACTTGTTACCATTGCAAGCCGCGGGTTTTTTTGGCCGACAACGCGAATTGTGGCAGGTTGAACGTTGGTTTGTGCGTGGTACGCGGCGTATCACTATCACTGGTGTTGATGGACAAGGTAAAACGTCTTTAGCGCAACAAGCCGGCCGTTGGTTACAGCGTTCAGGACTATTTCAGCGCGTGGTGGTGGTAGATTATGGACATTGCCAAGGACTCGATCCGGTTAGCATGGCGGTGAGTATGATAGCCACAGTGTTACAGAAAAATCTGTTAGATGTTGATGCTGCCACTCAAGCCTTGCGCCGTGTCCCCACTTTGGTGATTTTGGACAACTTGGAGACCTTAAAAACCGTTACTCATCAGCCTAGCCCTTCAAAGACACCGGAAAACGCCCCTCATGTCCTTGTGGGAACAGATAACGGTGAAAGTGAAAACGCGACCCTTTTTAATGTCCTTGAGAGAGAGGATAAAGGTGAAGGGGAAAACGCTACCACCTTTTTTAATCTCTTTGACGGAGAAGGTAAAGGTGACGGGGAAAACGCGGTATCTCTTAACGCCATCCCTCCAAAAAATAATCAAGGTGAAGGTGAAAACACCTCCTTTTTTAAAGTCCTTGAGGGAGAAGTTAAAGATCAGGGTGAAGCTGATAAATTGGCCTCTAATGCCCTCTCGTTTGATGGAAAAGTTCAGAGTGAAGAGAAAAAATCGGTTTCTAACGCTTTCTTCTTTGATGGAAAAGGTGAAGGTGAAAAATTGGCATCTCCTAACAACGCCATCTTCGTTGATGGAAAAGGTGAAGGTGGTGACAAATTGGCAAAGCTCCTTTCCTTTGATGGAAAGGGTAAAGGTAAGCGTGAAAAATCGGCCGATACTGACAGTATCGCCCTTGGCGGAACCGGGGAAAATGAGAACCCACCCAGCCTCATCATTGATGATGGTGACAGCAACGCCTTTGTCTTTGAAATTGAATACAGCGGTGGGAGTGAAAATGCAGCCAAAGTCCAAGCCGGAAATGAGGAATATAAAGGTAAAGGTCAGAATGAAAAAGTGGCAGCGGCTCTTAGTTCCTTATCCTTAGCGGGAAAGGCTAAGAAAACTGAAAACACTGCGGCTCCTAACGCGCCTTTATCCCTTCTTGAAGAGAAAACCGGAGGATATAAAAAGACTCAAGCTATTCAGGGGAAGAGTCAGGCCGGAGAAAAAACCGCGGAAATTCCTCAACCAGCTGATGAGCCATTGAAAAAACTCCTTGATGCCGCCAAAAAATGGTCAGAAGCCGGCCAAAGTCGCGTTATCATCATCACGCGCCAACCCAGTTTGAATCATCCTGATTATCCGACGAAAGGCGGCTTGAAACATGGCCAATTATCGCTAGGCAGATTGGGTAACATCGATGCATTGCGCTATTTTGAAATCTTGATGACCTTGCCGCCAAAATCGTCGTATGCCATGCCAAAACGGGAAGAGGTGGAAAATTTGTTTGAGCAAATTGACTACCATCCGTTGTCTATCAATTTGATAACGTATCAACTCAAAAACAGCGGTATCAACGTACTAAGCGAACGTATCAGGACGTGGTCAGCAAAATTACCTCATGACTTGCATCCCGCTGACAGACCACTTTATGTGTCGCTGAATTTATACTTGGAAATGTTAGAGTTGCAAGTGCGACCGTGGTTATTAAGGTTAGGCGTGTTTCAGTGTGGTGCCTTTGAAAACGTGTTACAAGCCATCACGGAAGTACCCGACACGTTATGGCAAGCACTACGCGAAGCTTTGGAAGCCACCAACCTCATGCGGTATGAAAACGTGGAAGGGGTCACGGTGCCTTATCTCAAATTCCATTCAGCACTGGCACCAGTGCTATGGACGCGGTTATCATCGGAAGAACAAAAATCCTTAACGGGTCGTTATTGTCATGGTTACCACGAATTGTCTCGCTTCTTGTACGATGGTGACAACAACAATCCCCATCAAGCGCGTGCTATTGAGTTAAAGGAATTGCCTAACTTGCTACAAGTGGTACATCAGGCTTTAGAAACGGGAGAAGACTGGGTAGAAGAATTGATTGAGCATGTCAAATCCTTCCTGAATGATTTTGGCTTAAAAAGTTACCATGAAGAGTTTACCGCGCAGCGAACCGAAGAAAACCTGGCATCGCCGTCAGATTCCCCAGACTGGTTGCCGGCCCGTTCTAAAGAAGGTGAGCAGTTTTACACTGCGGGCAAGTATCAAGAAGCACAGACGGTGTTTCAGGACATCCTTGATAAGTTGGGGGAAACAACCAGTTATGAGCGTTGCGTGGTTTTAGCTTGGTTAGGGCGCACTCTTGCCGAACAGAGCGAATTGGAATTATCAGCCGACTACTTTAAGGAAGCCTTAGCTGGATTGGAACAATTAGAACCCTCTCGACAAGTCACACGAAAAATCGGCAGAGTGCAAAGTTATTTGGCAACTGTGTTGATGAATCTCAAAGAATACGAAGGTGCAACAGAGGCTTATGAGGCAGCTTTGCCTATTGTGAAAGAACTGGGAGAAACACGGAGTGAAGCGGCCATACACGGTCAACTAGGCACTTTGAACAAATTACAAGACAATCCCAAAGAAGCCACGCAACATTATCAAGCCGCGGTAACGCTTTTCCAGCAAATGAAGGAACCAAAAGCAGAGGCAACCGCGTGGCTGCAACTGGGAATGTTGCACGAAGATGCTAAACAGTGGGAAGCGGCCAAACAGGCTTATCAGCAAGCAGCCCCTATTTTTGAAGGGCAAGGTGACCGGAATAATGCGGCCAACACTTGGAGCCAATTAGCCCATGTCAATAAAGCACTCGGCAATTTACCAGAAGCCGAAAATGGCTATCACAAGGCCATTGAAGGATACAAAGCGAGGGAAAATTGGTTAGGTGTTTCAGTCGGGTTCAGCAACCTCGCTGAATTACTCAAAAATCAACCCCACCGCTTAGACGAAGCACGGCAATTAGCAGAAGCAGGTTTATCTATTGACAAAACCCTCAACCCAGAGGTGGTAGAGATTTGGAAAACATACACCCTGTTGGCCAAAATTGCCGTTCTGCAAAATGATACTGCCCAAGCCCAAACTTATCGCCGCTTAGCACGAGAAGCTAAAGCGAAGTCGGCTCGCACACACCCAGAATTACAACAACATAAGCGATTCGTTGAGGCTGTCGTTGCCACCTTTGCTCAGCCGAAGTTACGAAAACAACTGGAGTCTATGCTCCAACAACGGGAACAAAAAGGTTGGGTTAAACTGGTTGCCGCTACTCGTCGGCTTTTGGATGGCGAGAGAGATTGGAATAAATTATGTGAAAGTGAAGGATTGGACTTGGAAGACGCTATGATTGTGTTAGGGATTCGGCAGCAAATTGGGAATAAGTAGGGGAGCTGTTCAAGGATAGCCCTAAATTTCAGTTAGAAACCTTCAAGGTTTTGGAAACCTTGAAGGTTTTGCCCTAAATTTCTGAACGTCTATAGATTTTAACTTTAGGCGCGAATTGTGAAAGAAAATAGGATTCTTTAAGTGACTATCAATAGAGATGGAGTTTTGTAGGGCCGATTAGCGTAATCCATCAAAATCGCTTTAGGCTTTAGATTTCAACAAATAATTTGAAAGGGGTTCATTTTTTAAATTTTCATTCACCCCTTGAAAACCTTTTTATTGGCTCTATTATATATAGAACGTTCATTAGACATAATTTCATCATGGCCCGTGCAAAATTTTTAAATTCTACCGATGCTGTCAACACGATCATTAATGAAGCGATTCCCCGGTTTGCGAAAGCCGGATTTAGTGGCGTGTCAATGCGTGACATTGCGAAAGCCGTCGATATTAGTACGGCGACGTTGTATCACCATTTTCCTGATAAACAAACTTTATATTTACGCAGTATGGCTCAAGCATTTGCAGATAAAGCCGAAGGCATTTCTACCGTGTTAGCTGAAAAAGGAACACCACAGCAACGGTTAACCAAATTCATTGCGCGTTTTACGAAGTTGATGAGTCAAGATAGTCATTTTCGCATTTTGCTACAACGTGAACTATTAGACGGAGATGAAACGCGCCTACGTTTGTTGGCAGAGCAAGTTTTTCAAAGCCAATTTGCTAATGTTGCTGAATTAGCTAAGGAATTGGCGCCCAACTGTGATGCCCATTTAATGGCAATTTCAATCGCTGGCTTAGTGTTATTTCATTTGGAAACGACACCACTGCGACAATTTTTACCGGGCGGACACGCCGAACATAATGATCCAGATGTCATAGCGCAACACGTTACTATGTTACTACTAAAAGGAATAAAAGGATGTGGATAATCAGATATAGCATTTCCCGATTGAATAAACGACATCACGAAACCTTCAAGGTTTTGGAAACCTTGAAGGTTTTTTACTGTTTTTGTACTGCACCTAATCGAGAAACGCTATATATACGACATAAAAGGTTGGTGGACAAAAAAAAGACTTCTCTTCTCGTTCCCAAACGGAGTTGGGGAATGCCTTCAGCGACGCTCCGCGTCGCATATTTAGGTTTATGTTATCTCTGGCTAAGTGCTTGCACCGAGCCGTCTGCTCAAAACTGGCCTTCACCAAAACCATCAATCTTTGATTTACCAGTGGTTAAAGCCCAAATACAAACCATACCCCGTTACTATTCCGCGCCGGGGCATGTCGTGGCAGCACAGCGCATTGAAATAGCGGCTAAAACCAGCGGCTTTATTCAAAAAATGCCCGTGCGTGAAGGGAAAATTGTCAAAGCGGGCGCATTACTCGCGCTAATTGATAATGCACAGGTGAGCAGTGCCATCGCTCAAGCTAAAGCCGCTTTGCAATCCGCACAGGCGGAAGTACGAGATGCTATGCAGGATGTCAAAAACTATCGACGCTTGAATAAAAAGAATATGTTATCCGCCGAAAAGTTGCGTAAGGCTAAATTGCGCCGTGATCAAGGAGAGGCAGCGGTTGCAAAAGCACAGGCTTTGCTAAAGGCGCAACGGGCTGAGCAAATCTACTTGCGCCTAACCAGTCCCGTCAAAGCACGGGTGGTTGAGCGTTTGGCGGATGTTGGCGATTTAGCCAGCCCGGGTGTGCCTATCCTACGTTTAGAAGCTT
The DNA here is from genome assembly GCA_003646175.1 of Candidatus Parabeggiatoa sp. nov. 1. Taxonomy (GTDB): domain Bacteria; phylum Pseudomonadota; class Gammaproteobacteria; order Beggiatoales; family Beggiatoaceae; genus Parabeggiatoa. The sequence goes on along the minus strand of QNER01000094.1, from coordinate 1,432 downwards.
TACAACCCTTAGAATTTGAAACGGCTATTCCCGCTGGGTGGGTTCATTCGCTACAGCGCGGACAAAGCGTACCCATTCAATTTGATGGTTTACCTAAAGCGGTTAACGGAAAAATAACCCATATCATTCATGCCGCCGATCCAATAACCCAAACTTGTAAAGTCAAGTTGACACTGCCAGCAAAACAATTGACTGGCCTTTTTGGTAAGGCACTATTCACCGTGAATACCGAACGATTATTGACAATTCCCGAAAAGGCACTGATAAAACGGGTTGGGGTGACGGGCGTTTATCAAGTTGATAAACAAAAAAACGCCTATTTTGTCAGCGTTCAGGTTGGCAAACAATGGCAACAACAACGGGTTATTTTAGCCGGATTGAATTCGGGGGATATTGTAGTGCAAACACCGCCTATCCAACTACATGATGGTAGCAAAATCAGATAGCGACGCTTTTCACGATAAAACCTTCAAGGTTTGGCAAACCTTGAAGGTTTGGCGCGAGAAAATACATTATGCCTTCTCCTAAAACTCGTTTTAATATCGCAGCGATGTTAGCCCAGCAGTTTATTGAATCACAATTAGTAAAATGTAGGGTGGGCAAGTCTTTTTTTGCCCACCATTAAATAGCAATGGGTTACGTTCCAATGGCATTGAGTTAAATAGTAGGGTGGGCAAATCTTTTTTTGCCCACCAAGCAATGGGTTACGTTCCAATGGCATTGAGTTAAATGTAGGGTGGGCAAGTTTGCCCACCATTAAATAGCAATGGGTTACGTTCCAATGGCATTGAATTAAATGTAGGGTGGGCAAGTCTTTTTTTGCCCACCATTAAAATAGTGGGCAAAAAAAACGGCCCACCCTACATTTTTTTATATTGTGACCCATAAGTTAACCGGAAAATACATTATGCCTTCTCCTAAAACTCGTTTTAATCTCGCAGCTTGGCTGGCTCAACAATTTATTGAATCACAATTAGTCATAATACTCATTATAGGATTCTTATTGTTTGGCTTACTTGGTTTATTTTTTACGCCCCGCGAGGAAAATCCCCAAATCATCGTGCCGGCTGCCGAAGTTGTCGTCACGTTGCCGGGATCGGAACCCTTTGAAGTTGAACATTTATTGCTCACACCCTTAGAAGGCCGTTTGAGTGCCATAGATGGGGTCAAACATACTTATGGTATAGCTGCCGAGGGTGTCGCCAAAATTCAGGTGGAATTTGAAGTGGGCGAGGATAAAACCCAAGCCGTTGTCCGCTTGTATGATCAGGTATTGCGCTTTAGCGCTGATTTGCCACCTAACGCTTCCGAACCCTATATCCGTGTGATTGACGTGGATGATGTACCAATGATGACGGTAACATTGGCTTCGGCACAGTATAGCGAATATGAACTGGGGCGTATGGCAGAGCGCATGGTAGAAAGATTGCGG
>QNER01000093.1 GCA_003646175.1 Candidatus Parabeggiatoa sp. nov. 1 | reverse complement strand
GCTCAACTTTTTTAAATAATTGAATTTTAAGTATTAAATTTTTGGTGGATACGGATTGCGATATACACCTGACTCAAAAAATCAACTTAGTAATTAAAGTTGAGCATTGCGTTAAGTTGTGGATAACAACAACACCTAAATGGCCTCACCTTGCGTAACCGCACCGGCCGAAAAGTCCTACTTACATGTCTAAAACCGGAGATTGTATGAAACGTGTTGTCTTAACCCTTGCCTTATCTAGCCTGATATTCAGCCCACTATCGCTTGCTGAGGAAGACGTAAATGCCTTCCTTGCAACCTATCGCAGTACTCTGGGCAAGCTTACGAGTGAGCTAAAATCAGAATTAATCGCAGCCATGAAAAAGGGTGGCCCAACCAATGCCTTAGAAGTGTGTTCCACAAAATCCCCAAAAATCCGTGCCGAAATTTCAAAACAAGCCGGCTTTTTTGTGGGGCGAACAAGTCTCAAACCACGCAATGCCGGCAACGCGCCGGATGATTGGGAAAGAAGAACACTCAACACCTTTGAAGAACGCAAGCGGGCGGGTGAAGATCCTAAAATGCTTGAATTTTTTGAAGTGGTTGAAATCGACGGACACAAAAAACGGCGTTACATGAAAGCCATTGGAACGGGAGGGGTCTGTCTGTTGTGTCATGGTACAAGCATTCACCCAGATGTTAAAGCTAAACTCAAAGAATTGTATCCCGAAGACAAAGCGACTGGCTTTCAATTTGGGGAATTACGCGGCGCGTTTAGCATCACCGACAACATTTTCTAGGCAAAAGTTGCGCTAAGCAAAAATTTGGCTTAGGCGTTTGTCGGACTTAATTAGCAACCTATTGTTTTTATTGTCATTTTATTTTTGGGCTCATTTGAAAAACTTAAAAAAAATCAATCAGATATACAAACAAGTCCGACAGACTCCTAGAAAACTAAATCGGTTTGATTCTCATCGGGGCGTAACGTGAGTACTTCAACGCCCTCATGCGTTACTAAAATGGTATGCTCCCATTGTGCCGATAAATTATGGTCTTTGGTGACGACCGTCCATTTATCGGGTAAGACTTTAACCTGTCGTTTACCGGCATTAATCATAGGCTCAATGGTAAACGTCATGCCGGGTTGCAATACCAGCTCCTCGGCCTTGGGATTGCGATAGTGCAGTACCTGAGGTTCTTCATGGAATTGGCAGCCTATCCCGTGTCCACAATATTCGCGTACCACGGAGCATTTTTTTGATTCTGCATAACGTTGAATGGCCGCGCCCACCTCACTTAAATAAGCCCCGGGCCTGACTTGACGAATGCCAATCCACAGACATTCATAAGCAATCTCCACAAGGCGTTTGGCACGGATACTGGGTTTACCGACGATAAACATTCGACTGGCATCACCATGGTACCCCTCTTTGATAACAGTCACATCAATATTAAGAATATCGCCGTTTTTCAACTTCCGCTTGCTAGGCACGCCATGACAAACCTGATGATTGATGGAAGTACAAATAGATTTAGGAAATCCTTTATAATTTAAAGGAGCCGAGATAGCTTTTTGCACATTAACAGTATAATCATCGCACAAACGATCTAACTCTTCAGTAGTGACCCCCATTTGTACATAAGGCGTGATCATATCTAATACGTCAACCGCCAAGCGGCAGGCAATACGCATTTTTTCAATTTCTTCATAAGTTTTTATTGTTGCAGCCATGATTGATAATTGATTGTGAGAAGCATTTTATGGTATAACACACGCGTTTTTGAAGAGTATCAGGAACTTTTCGGCACAAAGGAAAGTTCGGTATACCCATCAACCAAACTGAAAACCAAAAACCGCAAAACTGACACTACATCACACATACACCGTCACATAGTTTGGGGTGCTCGTCGTTGGAGTCAAACTATGGGGTGTATGGAGGACTAACCCTTAGGAATGAACTTTATGTTAAATATCTCTATGCGTCAAATGTTGGAGGCGGGGGTGCATTTTGGGCACCAAACCCGTTACTGGAATCCAAAAATGGCCCCGTATATTTTTGGGGAACGCAATAAAATTCATATCATTAACCTTGAAAATACGTTGCCCATGTATAATGAGGCTGCGAATTTTTTAGGTCAACTGGTCGCCAAAAAAGGCACTATTTTATTTGTTGGTACCAAACGGGCTGCGCAAGAAGTCGTTAAAGAGGCTGCTATCCGCTGTGGTATGCCTTACGTGAACCGCCGTTGGCTCGGTGGTATGCTGACCAATTATAAAACTGTCAGAAACTCTATCAAGCGTCTCAAAGATTTAGAGACCTACACACAAGATGGTAGCCTATATCGCCTAACCAAAAAAGAGGCCTTGTCACGGACTCGTGAATTGGAAAAATTGGAACGTAGCTTGGGTGGGATTAAAGACATGAATGGTCTGCCTGATGCTTTGTTTATTATTGATGTGGGTTACGAAAGAATTGCAGTCAAAGAATCTGCCAAATTGGGTATTCCCGTGGTTGGTGTTGTAGACACCAACAATAATCCCATGAATGTCGATTACATCATCCCCGGCAACGATGATGCCATTCGTGCCATCACATTGTATGCCAATGGGATAGCAGATGCCATTATTGAGGGTCGCCAAGCGAGCTTACAAATGAGCGCGGATGAAGACGATTTTGTGGAAGTGGTTGAAAATATTGATTCTGAGCCACTGCCTAGCAGTGATGCCATTTTCGTTCCGTCTGTTGTTGAACAAGTTTAAATTGGATATTATACCGATTTAATCTTAAGTTCTTGATTTTATTAAATTTGTATAAAATACCAATTTCAATTAAATCAATGGGTTACATTAAATCGGTATAAACTCTACTGAACATCACCCTGTTTTGGATAACAGGATTTCTGGTTAAAACCGATTTTGGAAAAAATATAGGTAATAGGTAATAGGTAATAGGTAATGGATTATTAAAGATTTACCCTTCGCTTAATAACCAGCTAAAAAGTTTAATTTAATATCGAAGTAAATCATATAGTTACATTATTTCAATGGGGCTGCACACTTCACAGGGAGGTTCACCCTAGAAAATAGTGTTAAATAACCATAATTAAAAAATGAAACCGATATTTCTGTCAGTCAGAACACTAAAAATATAAGTGTTTGAATTTTATGGGATAAATAACTCTATTATATAAGCATAATTTGGCGAAGGTATTGGATTTTATTGAGCGAATGAAATAATAAATAAATAGACATTATACCGATTTAATCTTAATGGCTTGATTTTATTACATTTATATGAATGTTAATTTCAATTAAATCAATGAGTCACGTTAAATCGGTATAAACTATAATAACTAATTATTTATGTTTACGAAATTTTTTTAATACGAGCTTCTTGCAAAACCCCAGGTTGACACCTGGGGCTATTCACCCCTTTGGGGTTGAGATTTTTAATAAGTTCCCCAGGTTCCCCTGGTTTCACCCCTACGGGGTTGAATTTGAATAACCCCAGGTGCCAACCTGGGGTTTTGCAAAAGGCTCGTATGTAAGAATTTTGGCGAAAAACCTCTGAGGTTTGCCAAACCTCAGAGGTTTAGGCTCATTTTCTGGAAAACTATAGATATGTCCAAAAACGTTGAAAAGGTGACCCAGTTGGTTGATATTTTCGTTTATTTCCACTTAAAAAAAATGTATGTTTTTTAGAAAAGGGGTATATTTTGCCAAAAATATGTCATGAAACATGTAGTAATATATTGATTTATAAGTATTTTTCATAAATAATCAGACAAAGACTTTTCTGACGACGACAATAAAAACGCCCTAGAACATCAGTTGGTAACTAATTCACCTATTACCGTTCCCCTTATTAATATCAACAAGGCTCTCTCAAAATCCGTGATAATCAGGTTTTGCAGCTGTAATTAAAAGTGAGAGGCTGTGAAAATATTCGTTTTTTACCATTTCGATAACCGGCCATTTTGACAATTTGTTCACCGCCTTTGATGCCTTTGGAACCAAAACTGCGACGGTGACTCACGGGCACATTTCCATTTTCGGGGTAATAAATGTAACTCATTGATTTTACTCAGTTGTCTGAGAGACACTTCAAAATAACGTTATAAATCAATGCATTTATAAAAATAATCCTTTTTTTGGGAATGCGCCTGTGACTCACCCTTATGGATTTTCGGCAAAACGGAGAAATATTACCCATTAAACGGAACCCGTGAAAATGTTCAATTTCAAAGGGTGAGTCACCGTTTCAAGTGTTGGTTCAGTCGTGGGAGGAGCGTGAAATAATATAGGACTTACGCATTGTCTTCATTATAATAAATATGTTATGCAAAACTCAGAGCAATGTTAGTCTGCTTATTCGCTTATAAAATAAAGGGAAACCGAAAGGGAAATTGGCAATTATCTCAAAGGCTAAAGGAGAAATATAAAAATACACCACTGAGCCTCTTGCAAAACCCCAGGTTGGCACCTGGGGCTATTCAAATTCAACCCCGTAGGGGTGAAAACCAGGTTTTCTTAAGTAGCCCCAGGCGAAACTTGGGGAACTTTTAAAAATCTCAACCCCAAAGGGGTTTTCAGGCAAAAGTTTTTGCGCGCAAAAACTTTTGCCTGAAAACGTGAATAGCCCCAGGTGCCAACCTGGGGAACGTTTTTCAGGCAAAAGTTTCGCGGAGCGAAACATTTACCTGAAAAAGAGTTTTGCAAGAGGCTCCACTGAATTTGACTAAATTAGTAAAATTTTTTCTTTTACATTGGAGCCTCTTGCAAAACTCTCCCCAGGTTTTACCTTTTAAGGTAAAAGTTTTTCTAGAAAATACTTATTACCTGAAAGCCTATTCGAGGCTAAAGTTTTTCTAAAAAAACTTTAGCCTCGAATTCAAATTCAACCCCTACGGGGTGAAACTCAGTTTCACCTGGGGGATCGACAATCAACCCCTACTGCGGGGTTGCCCCAGGTAAAATTTCCGCTATTCACTTTTAAAACGGGAAACCCCAAAGGGGTTTTCAGGCCTGAAAAGGTGTCAACCTGGGGTTTTGCAAGAAGCGTCAAATTTCTGGGCACCGCCCCTGTTTTTAGTGCAATTTTGTGTAAAATTCACCGCTTTAAAGTGGGCATAAGGTTTGACTCTATCTTTAATTAACTAACTGATATTAAAGATAAAATATATGAAACCTAAAATGGTATTGCATATTTTTAGGTTAGTTGTCAATGCGTAAGTCCTATAATATTCTTGGTTCCAGTTTTTCTAGAAAAACTTCTTAAACCCGATGTTCAAGTTTTTGATGTTTGTTATTTGGCTTTGCGGCAATCAATTTTTGAGTTCCTGATATGTAAATCATTGATTTTTAAGTAAGTAAATTAATTCTTAGGCACAAAAAGAATATTTATTTTGAAATCAGCAGCTTACAAAAAACTTGCGAGTCGAGTTAAAGCGACTGGTATTTTATTTAGCCGCAACTCCCTTAAAAACCAAAGTGAATCGTAACGGCTAAGAACAAAAGCATCATAAGGAACGTCAAAACGGAAATCCATATCAACCCTTGATATATCGATTGTCGCCGCCATAGTTTGAACCAGAAAAACCTAACCGGGAGTGTTTATTGCTGTGTCTTTTAAGCTTTGGGTTTATTTAAGCAGCGCGTTAAACGCAATTTCCGTACCCCAACTCACTGCGTAATCATTATTATAATTTAGAGGTTTTGAAAAATGAAAATTTCAGCTGCATTAGTTAAAGAGCTGCGTGAGCGCACTGGTGCCGGCATGATGGAATGCAAAAAATCACTGATTAACTGTGGGGGTGATATTGAAACCGCCATTGAAACAATGCGTAAATCAGGCCAAGCTCAAGTCGCTAAGAAAGCGGGGCGAATTGCAGCCGAGGGTTTGATTGCCATACAGCAAGACAGTAACCATGCTGCAATGGTAGAAGTCAATTGTGAGACGGATTTTGTCTCGAAAGGGGATGACTTCAAAAATGTTTGTGACGCTGTGGTTGCCACTGTCCTAGGCGAATGTCCTGCCAACTTGGAAGCCCTAATGGCATCAAACTTAGCGGGTTTTGAAAAAAGCGTTGAAGATACCCGTAAAGATTTGATTGCCAAAATTGGTGAAAACATCAATGTGCGGCGGTTTGCTTTGATGGACACGCTTATGGGCAATTTGGGTGTGTATTTGCACGGAACGCGGATTGGTGTTTTAGTGGATATGCGCGGTGGCAGTGCCGAATTGGCTAAAGATATTGCCATGCATATTGCGGCCAGCCGTCCACTGTGTGTGTCTGCCGATCAAGTTCCTGCTGAAACTGTTGCCAAGGAAAAAGAAATTTATAGGGCGCAAGCGGTTAGCACGGGTAAACCTGAGCATATCATTGAAAAAATGGTCCAAGGGCGCCTCAAGAAGTTTTTAGCGGAAGTTACCCTACTGGGGCAACCGTTTGTCAAAGACCCAGACCAAAGTGTGGAAACATTGCTCAAAGCTAATCAAGCCAGCATTGCACATTTTGAGCGTTTTGAAGTCGGTGAAGGCATTGAAAAGAAAAGCGAAAACTTTGCCGACGAGGTTATGCAACAGGTGCAAGGGGCAAATTAAATTGAGGGGTAAAGGAAACGCGGCTAAAGTTTCTTAGGTCCAAAAAGAATGGGCATAAGGGTAATAGATTAATAGGTTTATTCATTATACTTGTCCCTTAATAAGCTAAGTAGTTGATTTTATTAATTATTAATATATAATGTTTTCAATGCGTTTACGTTTATTTAGGCACAAGTCTATTATTTATAATACCTTTGCAAAAAAGCTTATATTAATTATGGTTGTTAGTCTAACTGATTGCAATCGGAACACTAAAAATATAGGTTTTTGAATTTTATTGACTATTTATATATATATATGTTCTGGCGAAGATATTGTCATTAGACAACAACTAACAGACTTAATCTAACTCATTGATAAATACATTGCTATTTTCCCACTTCACTCATATCTCATATTTTGAAAAAAGTCGCTTCAAGGGGAAGGGAAAAAGGTATAAATTTTTTATGAATTAATGTCAAAGAGGGACGAGACTGAATAAACGGTTTGTTTATTTTTTAATAAACCTGTTCATAAGTTTTCTGATATTTTGACTTTCTCATAGACTCTCATAAACGAGAGAATTAAACGATTATCAAAATACCTGAAAATATATGGTGGGGTACTTATAGTTTTTCCTTTTCTCTTTTCGTTATCCCCTTTTCGTTCTCTTAGCCCCTTTTTGAGGTATTGATTTAGTGGGAAAACCGAAATGAATTTATATTTTGACTTACTTGAAATTGATATTTTAGGCATGGTTCAAAAGTAACAAACAGAAAGTAGCACTTGGGGGCTACCCACCCAATGCGGTTCAATGGTTTAGCACAGTGTGGATACGCTTTCGTTCTATCCACCCGACATTTGTCCCGCCTAAAGTTGGAGGCAGCACTTGAAGTTCAAAGCGCAACTTTGTTACTTTCCAGACGAGGCTGCGCTTTAAACTTTTGATATCCGCCAAGAATTACCCTAAATTGAACTACGTCCTATTTGACAAAATTCAATCAAATCAACTACCTAAAAGTTTAATAGGTATAAAGACTATTAGTTAATAGAGTTGTCCTAAAATCAGGCTTTTATGAACCTAACGGATTGTTTTTATTGGGTTAAAATTTATTGACGGACAAGTCTTAATTGATAACTGATTTCCAGGCTAAATTTTTTTGTGTAAAAAAGGCTTTAGCCTGGAATTGACAACTGATAACTGTATCAATGGTGCGTTTAACCATGTCTCAGGTTTCCATAGCCTATCGTCGTGTGTTGCTGAAACTCAGTGGCGAGGCATTAATGGGCGATGCTGATTTTGGTATTGATCCACAAGGGATCAACCGCATCGCCCAACAGATACACGAAATTGTGCGCCTTGGTGTACAACTAGGGTTAGTCATCGGGGGGGGGAATATTTTTCGCGGTATAGCACTGACGGCTCAGGGTATTGATAGGGTTTCGGCAGATCAGATGGGTATGCTCGCAACTGTGATAAATGGTTTAGCCATGCAAGATGCCCTACAAAAAGAGGGAATAGAAACATACGTCATGTCGGCTATTGGTATATCAGGCCTCTGTGAAAACTACACCCGACGGAGTGCTATTAGCCACTTGGAAAAGGGACGAGTCGTGATTTTTGTGGCTGGGACGGGCAATCCCTTTTTTACCACCGACACCGCCGCCAGCTTGCGAGCCATTGAAATTGGGGCCGACTTAATGATAAAAGCCACCAAAGTCGATGGTGTTTATACCGCCGATCCTTATACCAATCCAACCGCCCAGCGATTTACGCGGCTAAGCTACAATCAAATCATTCAACAAAACTTAGGCGTAATGGACACCACCGCCATCGTTCTCTGCCGGGATAATAATATGCCATTACGGGTGCTTAATATGGATAAAGCCGGTGTGCTCATACGTGCCATCACCGGTGTTGATGAAGGAACGCTGATTCACAGTGACGGAGAAGGCCAATGACTGAAATGATTGAAATGATTAGAACCGACGCAGAGGAGCGGATGCAAAAAAGCGTCGAAGCACTCAAGGCGGCATTGGTGAAAATTCGGACCGGACGGGCTCATCCTTCCTTGCTCGAACATGTGACGGTCCCATACTATGGCAGCAATGCGCCCATCAATCAACTCGCCAATATCACCGTGCTAGATACCAGAACCTTAAGCGTAATTCCTTATGAAAAGAGTATAATGGTGACAGTGGAGAAAGCCATTCGGGATTCTGACTTAGGGTTGAATCCGACCAATGTTGGCAACCTGCTGCGAGTGCCTTTACCCCCAATGACCGAAGAACGTCGGCGCGACTTAGTCAAAGTGGTACGCCATGAAGCTGAAAATGCCAGGATTGCGATACGCAATGTGCGCCGTGATGCCAATCAAGAATTCAAAGGATTAATGAAAGATGGAGAGATATCCAAGGATGAAGAACATCAAGCCACTGACCAAATTCAAAAACTGACCAACCAATTCATTGGTAAAATTGATGCCGTGTTTGCTGAAAAAGAAGCCGAATTAATGGAAGTTTAAAATGACCCAGACTCGTCTACCACGCCATATCGCCATTATCATGGATGGTAATGGCCGCTGGGCCAAACAAAGACGGTTGCCACGCCATGCAGGCCATAAAGCCGGGGTCGATACCGTACGTAGGGTGATCAAACTCTGTGGAGAACAAGGCATTGAAGTATTAACCCTATTTGCTTTTAGTAGCGAAAATTGGCAACGTCCTGAGCAAGAAGTCAGCTTGCTCATGGACCTTTTTATGACCGCGTTGCAACAAGAAATCAACAATTTACATAAAAACCAAATACGTTTACGCATTATTGGGGCCCGCGATGCATTTTCAAAAAAATTGCAACAACTGATTGTCGAGGCCGAAGAACTGACCAAACACAATATCGGCACCACCTTAGTGATTGCTGCCAATTATGGTGGCCAATGGGACATTGTTAAAGCGGCCAAACATCTCGCCTCGCTCGTCGAACAAGGCATACTGGAAAGTCAACAGATTAATGAAACGCTCTTTCAGCAACAGCTCTGTTTAGCCGACTTACCGCCCCCCGACCTATTTATTCGCACCAGTGGCGAACAACGAATAAGTAACTTCTTGTTGTGGCAACTGGCCTACACCGAAATTTATTTTACGAAGACCCTGTGGCCCGATTTTGATAAAGAGACCTTTATGGATGCGTTAGAATCGTTTGCGACCCGTCAACGCCGTTTTGGACGCATTGATGAACAAGTTGAACCAGAAAATGCTTAAGCAACGTTTAATCACCGCGTTTATATTAATTCCCATTATTGTATGGGGCATATTAAGTTTATCCTCGTCAACACTGGCATGGGTGTTCAGCACTTTTGTGGTGCTTGGCGCGTGGGAATGGGCCGGCTTATGTGGATGGCACACCTTTTTGGCTCGCAGTATTTATGCCATAGTCAACGGTATAATGCTATTGATAGTCTACTGGCTCTGGCACCAGCCCAGCATGATGCACATCCTACTAGCGGCCTGTCTATGGTGGCTATTAGCACTGTATTGGGTATTGCGTTATCAGCAAGGCCATGATTTAATGCTGACATCAAAGCTGCTCAAAGCTATATTGGGCTTTTTTATACTATTACCCACTTGGGTGGCGTTAGTCATTCTACATCAGCACAACGGCGGACAATGGGTACTCTTTCTACTCATATTAATTTGGGCAGCAGATAGTGGGGCCTACTTTATCGGCAAACGTTGGGGACAAACCAAATTGGCTGACAAAATCAGCCCGGGCAAAACGCAAGAAGGAGTCGCTGGGGCATTGCTAATGGGCTTAGTGGTTTCAGTTAGTTATGCGATTTTCAAAGCCCTGCCATTAACAACATCAATCCTTTTTATGTTATTATGTTTATTGACAGTAATGGTATCAATATTAGGGGATTTGTTGGAAAGTTTGTTTAAGCGTCAAGTGGGCATCAAAGATAGTGGTCAACTTTTGCCTGGTCACGGTGGCATACTTGACCGCATTGATAGCCTAACCTCAGCTGCCCCCATTTTTGTGATTGGTCTTATACCCCTTTTGGATTGAAACTGACCCAATACGCCTATTTTTTTATCGCGGTTTTTACGGATTACGCCGATGAAAGCGGATTAATTATCAATTGAGCTTCTTGCAAAACCCCAGGTTGACACCTGGGGCTATTCACATTTTCAGGCCTGAAAACCCCTTCGGGGTTTCCCGTTTTAAAAGTGAATAGCGGAAGTGTTACCTGGCGCAACCCCGCAGGAGGGGTTGATTGTCGGTCCCCCAAAACCTGGTTTCACCCCTACTGGGTTGAATTTGAATAGCCTTAAGAAAACCTGGGGAGAGTTTTGATCGATGCTCAATTGTGAAAGATAAGGTAGCTCACAAAAATAATTAATAACTCAAGTTGCTACATAAGGGTAATTGATTGATTGAATTCAATGTTTTTGCACAGCACGAAGCACCACCAAAGTAATCCATTGATTTCATGTATTTTGTTGGGTTATAGGTGGCAACTTAGGTTTTACTTCCAAAACACACCCCTACCGCGAAGTCTCGTTTGATGTGATGCAAGGGGTGTGTTAATTTTTTTGCCGTTTTTTTTGCCGTTACCTAACACCGTGTAATTCTGTGTAACTCTGTCTAATTCTGTGACTTTACGCAATGCTCAACTTTAATTACTAAGTGATTGATTTTTTGAGTTATGTGGATATCGCAATCCGTATCCACAAAAAATTTATTTAATACTTAAAATTCAATCATTTAAAAGAAGTTGAGCCTCGCGTGATTTTTGTATTATTTATGAAAAGTATCACCATACTGGGGGCAACCGGCACCATCGGTGCCAACACCCTAGATGTCATTAAACAGCATCAGCATGATTTTGCCGTTATAGCCTTAACAGCGCACCGACGTGTTGAGCGTTTGGAAGCCCTTTGTCTAGAATGGTCACCCCGCTACGCGGTAATGGCGGATTATGAAGCGGCTGAGCAACTGGCACAACGTTTAAAAAAACGCCAGCCCTCAGTACAAGTCCTAAGTGGCCCCGAAGGACTCACAAAAGTAGCGAGTTTGCCCGAAGTGGATCTAGTGATGGCTGGGATCGTTGGTAGTGCCGGTTTATTGCCTACCCTAGCAGCAGCGCAAGCCGGTAAACGGGTCTTGCTGGCTAATAAAGAAGCCCTAGTCATGTCAGGTGCTTTATTTATGGAAGCCGTGCATCAGCATGGTGCTGAACTCTTACCGATTGACAGCGAACACAACGCCCTATTTCAGTGTCTGCCATACCAACGTTTAAAAGAACAGACATTAGAAGAACTTGGGATCAGCCGCCTATTGCTAACTGCTTCTGGCGGCCCATTTCGCACCTATTCCATTTCGCAACTGCATGATGTGACTCCCAATCAAGCCTGTGCCCACCCAAACTGGCAGATGGGGCGCAAAATCTCGGTTGATTCCGCCACCATGATGAATAAAGGGCTAGAAATTATAGAAGCCTGCTGGTTATTTGGCGCGCAGCCGGCACAGGTAGATGTCGTCCTACATCCGCAAAGTATCATTCACTCAATGGTTGAATATATTGACGGCTCAGTACTCGCGCAATTAGGCAATCCCGATATGCGTACCCCGATTGCTTATGCGTTGGCGTGGCCTAAACGCCAAACATCAGGAGTCCCGCGCTTGAATCTGATTGATATTGCACGCTTGGATTTTGACGCCGTTGATTTTGAACGTTTTCCCTGTTTACAGTTTGCTTACGATGCGATGTCAGCGGGAGGCACCACCACCACAATATTAAACGCCGCCAATGAAATTGCCGTGCAAGCCTTTTTGGAAGAACACTTACGCTTTACCCAGATTCATAAAGTGATTGAAACGACTTTGTCTCTGATGAGTGGACGTGCGGCGACATCAGTGGATATTATTCTTGAAGACGATGCGCGTGCTCGTGAGTTAGCCTCTGAAATAATTGAAGGAGTCATTGTGAATGGGCAATAGGTTTGAGGTTTATGCTTCCTTCCTGGGCAAAAATCCCAACCGTTTTTAGTAAAACTATTTATAAATATTATTAAAAAAATCTGCACCCTTCAAAAGAATTGACCATAGTATTTATGGATGATAAGTAATGGTTCGAGGGTAATGGGTTAATGGCATTTAAGAAAAAATTCCCCGAACAAAGGGGTGAGGAAAAAGAGTTATTTATTATTTATACCAATTTATCGTTTGGTTGTTTGTCTATTAATTTTAATACATAATCACCACATAGTACGATTTATTTTTTATCGCGCGCACCATCTTTATATCATTAGGTAATGGGCTTTTTGGATAAATAGTTTTTATCCTAAAACTCGATATTCAAGTTTTTGATGTTATTTAGCTTTGCGGCAATCACTTCCGGCAAGTGTTTAGAACTGTAACTCATTGATTTTTAAATAAATGAGTTTTTAAGCACAAAAAGTATATTTATTTTTAAATCAACGAGTTACCAAAAACTTGCGAGTCGAGTAAAAGGGTTTAGGATTGTGAAGTCAGATTTAAAAACCTTGTTTGATCATACTCAAAACCTATTACCTATTATCTATTAAGGCAACACCCAAAAATTAACATACCTGTGACTTGTGTTATGAATCGCTTTTTAAGTACTGTGCCCAATTTCAACCTGATGGTTGGTGTTATTATTATTCATTTGGGAGTTACCTTACCTATTGCCTATTACCAAACAAATCAACTTGTTTAACTATTAGAGTTTATACAAATTTAACGTAACCCATCGACTTAATCGAAATTAGCATTGGCAAAAATGTGATAAAATCAAGTGCATAAGATTAAATCGATACAATGTATCCCTACTTTTTCAGACATGTACTAAAGGTGCCAAAAATTCAAGGGTGCTATGAAATATTCGGACTAAACGATTGACTTCATTAAAAAATGATTTATCTATTCCAATTACCGATTACCCCTGAAGCCCATTACCGATTACCTGTTACTACATTACCAAAATGATGTCAATTATAGAAGCTTTACTCGCTTTTATTGTCGTTATCGGCATATTAGTTACCGTGCATGAATTCGGTCATTACTGGGTAGCCCGGCGCTTGGGCGTAAAAATCCTACGCTTTTCAATTGGCTTTGGGTGGCCTTTATGGAAAAAAAGTTTTGGCAAAGATAATACCGAATTTGTGATTGCAGCCATCCCGTTGGGTGGTTATGTCAAAATGCTTGATGAACACGAAGGCGAGGTCGCCCCCGAAGACTTGCCCCGTGCGTTTAATCGGCAATCTTTAAAAGTGCTTGATGAACACGAAGGCGAGGTCGCCCCCGAAGACTTGCCCCGTGCGT